>CAIVEA010000880.1 GCA_903904765.1 uncultured Chloroflexota bacterium | reverse complement strand
CGTTCGCCGCTGATGTACTGACCGGCCAACTCAAAATAGGGCGTGGTCAGGTTGGGGTTGATGTTCACCGCATCTTCGAGTTCCTGAATGGCCTGATCGCGCAGGCCGACCCAGATCAACGACACGGCATAGGCGCGGTGGGCTTCGATGCTCATCGGGTCGGCGTTCACCGCCTGTTCGCCGTAGTCTAACCCCTGCTGGTAGCGCCCGATGTCGGTATAGGCACGCGCTAGCACCGCCAGCAGCGGCGCGAAAGTACGGTCTAGCTCGAAGCCGCGCAGCGCAATCGGGATGGCGGATTCGGAGTCGTCCAGCCACACCAACGCTTTCGCTTTCAGTGCAAATGCACGCACATCGTTCGGGGCAACTTCCATCGCATGGTCGCCCAATTGCGAGGCTAGTTCGGCATCCCGCACCGAGCGTCCAGCGGCGACATCGGCGGGGCGATCCAGTTCGATCAGCACACGCCCGTACTCGTACAGGTAGTTGATGTTATCCGGTTGCTGGCTGACCGCCTGCTGATAGTTGGTGGCCGCACCTTCCAGATCGCCTTGCAAGAACAGGTTGTATCCGGCTTCGGCAAAGGTGCTGGCGAATGGGGTGGCGGTGGGAGCCATGCCCATCGCGTCCAGCGCCATCAATTGCAAGCTGTTGAACTGCGAATAGACGAAAACGAGAAATCCGCCTAGAAAAAGGCCGTAGAAAAACAGGAAGCGGCCTGTGCTGCGCCGCCGCCGCCGTGTGCTGAAAAAGGGCTGCGAGTAGTCCCGCTTAATCTGCATAGAAGCGAGTTTCCTATACACCACAAACGGCTTGAACGATAACGGAATGGATGGCGGGAGTCAAGTTTTGAGTGATGTTCTCACGGGCGCGTTGTGCCGGCAATCGCTTCCGGCGGCGCAAAATTGACCACCGTGAACGGGATGGCGGCGCTGGTTTGTGTGCTGCCATCGGCGAAGGTGGCGGTGGCGGTCAGCGTGTGTTCGCCCAGCGCCAGCGTCCACCACACCACCCATGGGGCGGCGCTGGATTCGCCCAGCAGGTCGCCATCCATGTAGTAGCGGATGCGCGTGGTTTCCGGCGGGGCGGCTACCGTGAAGCGCAGGCGCTGGGTGCTGATGGGGGTCATCGGGCTGATCTGGAACACAGTGTACGGGTCGGGTTCGAGCAACCGCAGCCCTTCCGTCTGATCGGTCTGCACGATGGGCGCGGCGGCGGGCGGCGGACGAACGCCGTGCTGTATGCCCCAATCCCGCGCTTCCTGTGGCAGTACCAGATACACCTGTTCCTGACGGCGTTCGGGCGGCGTGGAGTTGTTCGCCAGATAGCCCGTTTCGCGGTCAATCACGAACGACTGATAGAAGTTGTCCGGTTGCGTTGGCTCTGTGCCTTCGATGAACCATTCGCTGCGGGTGAGGGGGCAATTCGGCGTGGGCAGCAGGCCGCTGGCGGCGCACACATCCCGCCGCACCATACCCGCAGGTGGTGTGAACGATAGTTCCGGCTGACCGACTAGCACGGCGCGCAAGAATGCGTTCCATAGCGGCGCGGCTCCGCTGACCCCTGTCACATCCACCATCGGGTGATTGTCGGCATTCCCCACCCACACCCCGACCACCAGATTGGGCGTGTAGCCCACAATCCAGTTATCGCGGAAGTCCGTCGTTGTGCCGGTTTTAGCGGCGGCAGGCCGTCCGATGTTCAATGCACTGTGTTCGCCAAAGCCGGGGATACGGGCGGTATCATCGCTGAGGATGTCGGTGATGAGGAAGGCTACCCGTTCATCTATCACGCGGGTAGTTTGCGCCGTCGGTTGCCACTGATACAGCGTGTGACCGCTGTGGTCGGTGACTTTGAGCAGGAAAACAGGTTCGACGCGGTTGCCGCCGTTGGCGAAAATGCCGTAGGCGCTCGTCAGATCAAGCAGGCGCACTTCGCCGCCGCCGAGCGTGATGGCGAGGTCAACCCGTGAATTCTGCGCGAGGGTGCTCACGCCAGCGTTGTTGAGCAGGCCGACCAGCTTATTGATGCCAACATGTTCGAGCGTGACCACCGCCGGAATGTTGAAGGACGAAGCCAGTGCCTCCCGCGCCAGCACCGGCCCGTGTTCGACCAGCCCGAAGTTGGCGGGCGTGTAGCTTTCCAGCTTGCGGGTGACGAACGGCGTTTCCACATCCAGAATCATCGTGGCGGGAGTCCATGCGTCCGGTTGTGCCGGGTCGAAAGCGGCGGCGTAGGTGAACGGTTTCAGGGCGCTCCCCGGTTGGCGCAGCGCGAGGGCGGCGTTCACCGCGCCATCAATAGATTCGTCGAAGTAATCCGGGCTGCCGAGCATAGTTAGCACCTGCCCGGTGTACGGGTCGAGCGCCACCAGCGCGGCGTTGTGCGCTTCGGCTGGGACGCGCCCCGGCGTGTGGTTCAGCCGTTCCAATTGCTGATTGGCGAACAATTCGGCCTTTTGCTGCCAGTTCAAATCCACTGTGGTCGTCACTTCCAGCCCGCCCGCATAAAGTTGTTCGGGGTATAGTCGTTCCAATTGCTTGATGACGGCCATCACGAAGTGCGGCGCTTGAATTGGGAACGGGCTGGCGGCGAACTGGAGTGCATCGGCTTGGGCGGCGGCGGCTTGCTCCGCGCTGATGTCTCCGTGCGCTTGCATCAGCCCCAGCACGATGTCGCGGCGGTCTTCGGCGGCGGCGCGGTTCGTCAGCGGGTCGTAGGCTGCGGGCGCTTGTAACAGCCCCGCCAGCAGCGCACATTCCGCCAGCGACAGTTCCGGCGCGGATTTGCCGAAATAAGCCTGCGCCGCCCCTTCGATGCCATAGGCCAGATTGCCGAAATAGCTCTGGTTGAGATACAAGGCGAGGATGTCGGCCTTGCTGTAGGCATTTTGCAGTTGCAGCGCGAGGATGCTTTCGCGCAGTTTGCGGCGCAGGCTGCGTTCGGCTCGTTGCTGCGGATCCATGAGCAGGTTGCGGGCGACCTGCTGTGTGATGGTACTGCCGCCCGCCAACACTTCACCGCCGCGCACATCTATCCACAGCGCCCGGATGATGCCGACTATATCCACGCCCGGATGACTGTAGAAATTGGCATCTTCGGTGGCGATGACGGCGTTCTGGCAGTCCATCGGGATTTCGTCCAGCGGCAGTGCGGTATTGCGTCCGCCCTCCTGCGGCAGAATTTCGTAGAGGAGCGTCCCGTTGCGGTCATAGATGCGGGTGGAAGGCAGCGCCAGCCCCGCCTGCAAACGGTCAATCGAGGGCAGGTCGCTGAACAGCCACGCATACACCGCCAGCCCGCCCACGAGCAGCACAGCGGCGGCGCTCAACAGCCAGTGGCGGCGGGTGCGGGGGCGCAAACGGGTGAGTAGACGGCGGGGTGAAGTGTTCATAGCCTGTATTGTAGGGGAAGGGTGCAGCCTGTGCGAGACGTATGGCCTCCGTTTATCCGGCGCTTAGGAGACGCTCAGAGACTTCAGCATAGCTTCAGAATGGTTTCAGATGCTGTTTAGTGTCTGCCCGTATTGTATACAGCATGATGAGCATGCCTCATCAACCATGAAGTGATTTGGGAGGAACATCGAACCATGTACCGTAAAACTCTCGTTCGTTCTGCGTTGCTGGCTGTGTTGTCGCTGGTGGCGTTGTTGTCGGTATGGGGATTTGCCGCCGCGCAAGAGCAGACTACACCGAAGCCGTATCTAGGTATTGGACTCGTTCCGGCAGAAAAGGGTGTGCAGGTGCAAGAGATCGCGCCGGATAGCCCCGCTGCCGCCGCTGGTTTGCAGGCTGGCGACCTGATTTTGCAGATTGACGGCAAAGATGTGACTGCCGATAGCATTCGCGATGTGATCGGTGGCTACGCGGTGGGCGACGAACTGAAGCTGAGCGTGGAACGCAACGGCGAAACGCTTGATTTGAGCGCGACACTGGCGGAACGCCCTGCCGATGCCAATACTCCGCCGACCTTCCAGCGCACTGAACGCCCGATGCTGGGTGTGCGCCTTGAGGACTCGGACAAGGGCGCGACGGTGGCGGAAGTCGTGGCGGGTTCGCCTGCGGAAGCGGCGGGCTTCAAGGTGGGCGATGTTGTGACTAAGATCGGTGAGACCGAGGTCAAGACGGCGCAGGAAGCGGTGGATGCGGTGCGCGCCCTGAAGGTGGGCGATGAAGTGACCGTCACCGTGCAGCGTGACGGCGCAGATGTGACCCTGACCGCGACTCTGGCGGGCAGCGTGACCATTACCGGTTCGACGGGCAATATCCCGAACATCCCGATGGATCAAATGCCCTTCTTCTCGATGCCCGGCGCGAATGGTTATCTGGGCGTGGAATTCGTCACGTTGGACGAAACCGTTGCGAAGGAACATAACGTGACCCAGACTGACGGTGCGCTGGTGCAGGCCGTGACAACGGGTTCACCCGCCGAGGTCGCTGGTCTGAAGGCCGGCGATGTTATCACTGCCGTGAATAACGAGCCGGTGGATGCCGAACATACCCTGAGCGATCGTCTGGTGGCCTATGAAGCGGCGGACGTGATTACGCTGACCGTGCTGCGCGGTGGTGAAACCCTGTCGCTGGAAGCCACGCTGGGCGAAATGCAATTTGGTTCAGATGAGATGGGGTCGGGGATGGGCGGCATGTTCCCCTTCTTCCATCACGGGCATGGCGGGCAGGAATTTAACTTCCAGTTCCCGCAGCCTGACCAGCAAGCTGTTCCGGTTGGCCCCAGCGCCTAACGCAATCTGAACGCCCCTATCAACACCCCCGCCGGTCACTCCGGTGGGGGTGTTTGTTTGTATTTAGCGCACGTAGGTGATGCTGACGATGTTGCTGAACGGGGTGCAACGTTCTTTGGTGGCGTTATTCCACGCTTCGCCAAAGCACACGAAATCTGCCCCGACGAGGCTGATGCTGCGCCCGCTGCTGTTTTCGGGCAGCGTCCACGAGCGTTCGCCCGCGATCAACGGCTCTGCAAACTGGATGGTGAGGCTGATTTTGCTGGCGCGGGCTTCGTCCAGCAGAGTGCGGAAGGTGGGGATGTCCTCTTGCTGTGCGGTGGTCGGGCGGGGCGCGAACGCCAGCCCGACGACAGCGGTCAACAGGAGCGCAGCAGCCAGCACCAGCAGAAGCGAACGCTTATTCATCATGATTGTTCCCCCGCAAACGAGTGTAGAATGCGAACTTTTGCTGCCGATTGTATTGCAGGCTGCCTGTTTGCGTCTAGTCGGGGGTTCGGGGAGCAAAAAATAACAACATCACCCCGCCAGTGAAGGCGGGTGATCGAGATGGCATGGCATTCAGCGAATGCTGTTGCCGTGTGTAGCGATTAGACCTGCACCTTAATCATAACTAGATCGGGCGCGATATGCTCCACCCAGTCGTCAGTAGCACGCGGGTACATGGACTTCAGACCCAGATACACGCTCTCGGTGTTGGTCGAAATATCCGCCTGTCCGCGCAATTCCTGCCCGTGCACCCGCACTGTGACCGGAACGCCGTCCAGATTGTGCCACCACTCGCGGCCTTTCTGCGTGAACAACAACAGCGTGTCGCCCATGCGCCGGTATTCAACCGGGGTGGTGTAGATTTTGCCGGATTTACGGCCTGTGAAGGTGATGAGCATGATACGTCCACTCGCCAGAATGTGCAGCGGGGACTTGAGTAGGGGCTTGATGGCGATATTCGCCACGCGATTCAGTAGGGCACGCATGAGATTATCCTCCTTACCTTACATCATGCATGAAAATGACCTGTGAAAGCAATCACAAACAGCAGTATGTGAGGATGATTTTCGTCCTTTTGCGGTACAATCAGGGGTGATAAGGTTGTTTTGTAGCATTCATTCAAGCACCTATTCAGGAGAGATTTGCATGAAGTACACGATGTTAGGACGCACTGGTCTTTCGGTGAGCCAGTTGTGTCTGGGAACGATGAATTTCGGGCCGCTGACCACTGAACCGGACAGCTTTGCTATTATGGATCGGGCGCTGGAATTGGGGATTAATTTCTTCGATACCGCCGATGTATATGGCTGGAAAAAGGGCGAAGGCATCACCGAGAATATCGTCGGGCGCTGGTTCGCGCAGGGCGGCGGGCGGCGCGAAAAGACCGTGATCGCCACCAAAGTATATGGCGACATGGGCGATTGGCCGAACGAGCGCAAACTCTCGGCACTGCACATCAAACGCGCCTGCGAAGCCAGCCTGAAGCGCATGCAGACCGACTATATTGATATGTACCAGATGCACCACATTGACCGCGCTACGCCGTGGGAAGAAATTTGGCAAGCGATGGAACAACTGGTGCGCGAGGGCAAGGTGCTGTATGTGGGCAGCAGCAACTTCGCGGGCTGGCACATCGCGCAGGCCAACGAAATCGCGTCCCGCCGCCACTTCATGGGGCTGGTGAGTGAGCAGAGCCTGTACAATCTGGCAGCACGCACGGTGGAATTGGAAGTCATCCCTGCTTGCAAGGCTTACGGCTTGGGCGTGATTCCTTGGTCGCCACTGGCGGGCGGCATCCTTGGCGGCGTGGATGAGAATGGCCGCCGTCGCAACGAGAACCGTTCCAAAGCCTTGATCGAAAAGCAACGCCCGCAATTGGAAGCCTATCAGGCGTTCTGTGCCGAGATCAACGAGAAGCCGGCTGATGTGGCGCTGGCGTGGTTGCTGGCGAATCCGGTGGTGACTGCGCCGATCATCGGCCCGCGCACGATGGAACAGCTGGATGGCAGCCTGCGCGCGCTGGAGATCGAACTGAGCGCCGAGCAGATGAAGCGGCTGGACGAAATCTGGCCGGGACCCGGTGGCGCAGCGCCCGAAGCGTATGCGTGGTAGTCGTCGGTATTGAGTGAGTGAAGTTGCAGCACGTCCCCTTTTTCTCCGCGAAGAAGGGGACGTTTTTTCACCCTCATCCCCGCCCTTCTCCCTCATGGCGAAGGGAGCAAAACGGGAGTTTCTTTATGGTAGCTACTGCCAGCCGGACATCAGGTGAACGAGGTCGTTATACACGCCATCGGGCGGCGGTTGGGCGGCGGCGGCTTCTTCGGGCGTGCTCACGCCTGTCAGCACCAGCGCCGTTTGCATACCGAGCAGCGCCGCGCCCGTGATGTCGGTATTCAGCCGATCCCCGATCATCAGTGTGTTGGCGGCGGGCTGCCCGACGTGTTGCAGCGCCGCGTGGTACATGGGCGCATGGGGTTTGCCCATCACCAGCGGTTCGACATCGGTGGCGGTACGCAGCGCCGCCACGATGCTGCCCGCGCCCGGCGCTAATCCTTCGGGGACGGGGTAGGTGGCATCCTCGTTGCAGGCGATGAAGGCTGCGCCGCCCCGGATGAGCAGCGCCGCCCGTTTGAGCTTTTCGTAATTCAACTGCGGGTCGAGCGCGACCACCACAGCCACCACATCCCGATCAGCAATCGTGAATCCGGCCTCGGTCATCAGCACCCGCAGGCGGTCACTGCCGAGCACGTGGACGGGCGTTCCCGCTGGATGCTGCGTTTGCAAGTAGCTGGCGGCGGTGGTAGATGAGGTGACGATCTGCGACTCCTGCACCCCTGCGATGCCGAGCGCAGCCAGCTTTTCGACATAATCCCCCGGCGTTTTGGTGGCGTTGTTGGTCGCCAGCGCGAAAGCGATCCCGCGTGAGCGCAGCAGCGCGAAGAACTCGGTCACACCGGGCAGAATTTCGTCCCCGCGCCACAGGACTCCATCCATATCGCTGACGACGGCGCGAATCGTGCTGAAATTGAGCATGTGTGTTTCCTTACTTGCATAAATAGCTGGCGCGTCATTCCTCACGCATCACATCGAAATCCGGCAGCAGATGGCAGATGCTCTCCGCCAGCGCTGCATGTTTCATCCATACATCCGCCATCTGGCGGTTCAGCCGCTGGTATTTCTCGTACCAGTAGCTATCGTTGCTGGCCTCCGTCGGCCAGATCATGAAAGGCCGTCCGTTCAGTTCCGAGAGAGCATACGTCCAGCCGATTTGCCCGTCAATCTTGATGAGCGCGTCGTCGAAATTCTCGAAGGCCGCCGCCACCTGCGGGTGATGCAGCGGTTCGCGGATTTTGGAGCGCAGGTCGAGATATTTGCTGATGTGCGCGTTGTACTGTTCCCAATCAATTTTGCCCTGACTGATCTGTTCGCTCAAGACCTCGATGTAATGACCATTGATGAACAACCACAGGCGGTCAATCGTGCGGCGGTCACTGTGGTGCTGCGAATCATCCTCGGCAGCATGGCGGATGAGCGTGGCGTAAAGCTGGTTCAGCCCTTCGGCGGTGATGCCTTCGCCCATGTTAATGTGCTGAATGCGGCTGAGGCGTTCCGGCACATGGGTGCGGGCGCGTACCAGCACGGGAACGATGGTCTTGTTCTGGCGAAAGGCTTCATCCAGTTCGCGCTGGCACCAGTCGCTGACCACCGAGTCTTCCGACATCAGGAACAGAAAATAATGACAGGCGGTGATTTCGCGGCGGATTTCCGCCCACCATTCTTCGCCGCCATGCAGGTTGTCATCGTACCAGACGTGATCGAAGGCTTTGCGTAACAGCGCAGCCAACCGTTCCGTGATGCTGCGGTCTACGCGACTGTAACAGAGAAATAGGCGATTCATACCGTTCCGGTTGGGTGATGCTGGCGGTAGCTCTTTCCGTATGATACCTTGAAATCGCATTTGGAATGAGTATGGATGGTGTGTTCGTTGCCGATTCATGAGGGACAGAGACATCCCGAAACCTCACCCCTCTTATCCCCTCTCCAT
>CAIVEA010000879.1 GCA_903904765.1 uncultured Chloroflexota bacterium | reverse complement strand
CTCCTCGGCTTGATCGGCGGGCTGGATACGCCCACACGTGGCACGATTGAAATTGATGGCGTGGATATTTCCCGCATGAACGAAGATCAATTGACTGAAGTACGAAATGAGAAGATCGGTTTCATCTTCCAGTTCTTCAACCTGATTCCCACGCTGACGGCGCTGGAAAATGTGGCGCTGCCCATCCATTTTGCAACTAAACCGCGCTTCAAGGCCGAACAACGCGCCAAGCAATTGCTCATTTCGCTGGGGCTGGGGGATCGGTTGCGTCACCGTCCGTCCGAATTGTCCGGCGGGCAGCAGCAGCGCGTGGCGATTGCACGGGCGCTGGCGAACAACCCCCCATTACTGCTGGCGGATGAGCCAACCGGCAATCTCGACAGTGAATCTGGTGCGCTGGTGCTGGATGCGCTGCAACAAATCCGGCGCGAGGCCGGGACGACAGTGGTCATCGTGACGCACGACAACAACCTCGCCCGCCGTACTGACCGGGTGCTGAAGCTGGTGGATGGCGTGATGGAAGCCTAAGTCGCTAGGCTAGTTTGTAGAGAATGCTCTCATACGCGCCGAGAACGACCCCCGAGACGGTGTTGTTTTCGGCGTTGTGCATTTCGCTGGATAGCATAGGTGTAATGTGATTGGTCAAGCCGGATAGATCAAGCGTGCGCGGCGTGCTGCCGAAATTAATTGCAATCAACAGGCGTTCACCGTCACTTTCGCGCAGGAAGGCTAGCACATCATCCCCCGCGTTTTCCAAAAATTGGATGCTGCCCGTTTGCAGCGCAGCAGATTGCTTTCTGATCTGCAATAACTGGCGGTAGAAGTTCAGCGTGGAGCGCGGGTCTTGTTCCTGTGCTTGTACGTTGATTGTCGTGCGGTTTTCCGCAACGGGTAGCCACGACTCAACCTGATCGCTTGTGAAACCGGCCTGCGGCGCATCTGTCCATTGCATCGGCGTGCGGTTAGGGTCGCGTCCCGGATTCTGGTCGGGATGGATGAGGCCGGGGGTATCCACGCGCCGTTCGGGTGGGATGTAACTGTCGGACATGGCGATCTCGTCCCCGTAATATAGAATGGGCGAACCGCGCAGGGTGAGTAGCAGCATGGCAATTGAACGGTGATGTTCATAGCCATAACGGGTTATCAGGCGCTTGTCGTCGTGGTTGCTGAACACGAAATGCGGAGTCGCGTCTGCGGGCAGTCCTTCGTAGAACCCGATCAGGCACTCGCGCATTGGTTTGGCTTCCCATCCGGTGTGAATAGGCAGGACGATCATCGGCAGGTGCAGTTCGTCGCCCTGTGCGCCGTAAAACTTCGCCAGCACAGGCGGTTTCATGTGTCCGGTTTCGCCGATCAACACGCGCTGACCGGGGTAGGCATCCACAATCCGGCGCATGTCACGCAGGATGTCGTGTAGTTCGGGTTGGTTGTGGACGTAGATGTGCTGCGAGGCCAGATCAGCGCCCGTTGCCCGCGTGACGGTGGGTAGGTCGGGCATGGCGGGATGCTTGATGAGGAACGGAATGGCATCCAAGCGGAAGCCATCTACACCTTTTTGCAGCCAGAAGTGCAGGACGTTTTCCATCGCCTGTTTCAAATCCGGGTTGCGCCAGTTCAAATCCGGTTGCTGGTCGAGGAACAGGTGCAGGTAATATTGCCCGGTATGCTCGTCCCATGTCCACGCGCTGCCACCGAAGAAGGATGTCCAGTTGTTGGGTGCGCTGCTATCCGGCTTGGTATCCGCCCAGATATACCAGTCGCGTTTGGGATTATTTCGTGAACTGCGCGATTCGATGAACCATTCATGGTGGTCTGAAGAATGATTCGGCACGATG
>CAIVEA010000878.1 GCA_903904765.1 uncultured Chloroflexota bacterium | reverse complement strand
AGATCAATATCATTCTGGATGCCCACTTCCCGCGCCAACAGCAGCAGTGAGAGCGTATCGCTCGGTTGCTGGCTCATGCTGGCGATCACGGTATCAATCACGTCCTTGCCGTACCGCTTATGCGCCGTAGCGATCATGCGCCATGTGGCGATGATCTTGTTGGTCGCCTCGCTGAAGCGCGGCTCGGCAGGGAAGAACGGGCGCGGGTTGGCGATTTCCATCGTCAACAGCGTTTGCTTGTCTTTTTCGGGGAGCGCCTTATAGCTGGGCGTGCCTCCGTAGCTGCGGAACATCTCATCGAAGGCCGCCGCGTGCAACCGCGAGTCCTCGCGCACGTCTAGCGGAACGAGATACAACCGGAACAGGCGCACCTTCTGCATCAGCCGCCGCAGCACTCCAGCTGCCGTGTAGCGTCCCCGGTTGCGGCGCAAGCTGCTCTCCGCCAGTTTCAAATCATCATATAGTTCGAGGTAGTCGGTGTATTCGTCGCGCTCCAGCCGCCCGCGTATCAAGTTCATCTGCTGGCGGTAGAACTCGGTGGGGAAGCGTTCGTCCAGCCCGCCCGCCGCGATCACGCTCTCGCGCAGATCATCCGAGATGGGCGACTCGTCGGCGGAATGCGTCAGATGGTCGCTCAGGAAAGCCAATTCTTCCAGATACACCCGCCGCGCCGCCGCGCTCAGAGTGCGGAGCGTGTCCAGCGTCACGTCCGGCGTGACGTTCGGGTTGCCGTCGCGATCACCACCAATCCACGAGGCATAGCGCAGGAAGGGCGGCAGTTCCGACCAGTCGGCATCCGGGTAATGCGCTTCGAGGGCGAGGCGCAGATCGTCGTACACATCCACCACCACATCCATGATGACCGAGGTGATGAAGTACAGCCCAAAATCCACTTCGTCCGCCACCGTCGCACGGGAGGCGCGGGTCGGGCGGGTCTGCCACAGGGACTCGATCTCGCCCAGCACCGTCGCTTCCAGTTCGGACTGTTCACGCGGCAGCAGCGACTCGCGGTCACGGAAAGACATCAATTGCGCGATGCGCCGCAGCTTAATCAGCACTTCCTTACGCTTGGCTTCGGAAGGGTGCGCCGTCAGCACCAGCCGCACCGAAATGTTATCCAACAGCGCACGCACCTGTTCGGCAGTCATGCCGGATTGGTGCAGTGTGCTGACCGCATCCGTGATGGACTCGCTCACGCGGCCTTCGATTTCGCGCTGACGCAGGGTGCGGATGCGCTGCAAATCTTCGGCGATGTTGATGAGCTGAAAGTAGTTGCTGAAGGCTTTGATGAGGATGCGCTTGGCATCCAGATCGAGGCTGTGTATCCGCGCCGACAGTTCAGCCGCCGCGCCCGGTTCTTCGCTGCGGCGGGCTTTGGCTTTCGCCCGCACATCCTCCACCAGTTCGAGCGCCCCGTCGCCATGCTGCTCTCGAATCACCATGCCCAGCAGATTGCCCAGCAACCGGATGTCGGCGCTCAGGGCGTTGGTCGGTTCGCGTGTAGAATCCTGTATCATTCGACTATGAATCCCTCTATCCCAATGATCCCCGATGGCAGAGCAAGCCGCCGAGTGTAGCGTACACCTGCCACCCCACGCAAAACCAGACCGGAAAATCCTCCGCCTCAGTTTATCTGTTTAGCCTGCCACCACACAATCTCGCGCTCAGTGCGATTCGGGGTCACAATCAGCCCGTGTGGATTGCTGCCGTCCGCGTTCATCATCCACACGTCCCCCTCACGAATATAGGCGATCTGGCGGGCATCTGCCGACCAAACCGCATAGGATTCGACGATGCTGGCTGTATTGCTCAGGTTGGTCTGTGCCGTGCCGTCACTGTTCATCGTATACACCTCGGCCTGACCATCACGGGTAGACAGGAACAGGATTTTGTTCCCGTTGGGCGACCATGATTGGAAGTAATTGCCCCCGGCGCTGGCTGTGAGTTGTGTCACACTGCGCGGACTGAGCGTAATCACCCAAATCTGGTCACGACCAGATATATTGCCGCGAATGGCAATTTTGCTCCCGTCCGGCGACCAATACGGCGAAATATCGTAGCCGTTGCGCGTGGTCAAGCGGGTGACGTTGGCTCCATTGGCATCCATCATATAGATTTCCGGCCCGCCACTGGTGGTGGTGTCGCGTGAATACGTGATCTTCAGTCCGTTGGGCGACCATGTGGGCTGGTATTCTTTATCCACTGCCGTCGTCAGGCGCGTGGCGGTGGGAACCCCGCTGGTGCCCACCACCGTCACCACATAGATGTCGCCGCCGCCAGTGCGTGCGGACGCGAAGATGATTTTGGTGCTGTCCGGCGACCAGCAGGGTTCACTTTCGGCGGCAGTGTGATTGGTCAGGCGGCGAGGAAAGCCGCTACCATCCGCATTCACCACATACAATTCCGGGTTGCCATCATAGGCGCTGGTGATGAAAGCCACCTGACTGCCGTCCGGCGACCATGCTGCGTTCGTCCCAAACACCTGCACCGTTTCGGTGCCATCGGGGTTGGCGATCATGACCGAATCCACGCCCCCGCTGCGGGCAGTATAAGCCAACTGTCCCTCCGGCGGGTACAACTGCGTGGAGGGGATGACCTGCCGCGCTTGGCGGGCGCTCTGCCACTCCAGTTTGACCGAGGCGCTGCCCGTATTGTCGTAGTATTCCAGTACGATGTCGGTT
>CAIVEA010000877.1 GCA_903904765.1 uncultured Chloroflexota bacterium | reverse complement strand
CGGTGGTCAGCAACTGGCGCGAACAGGGCGACCTGAACGAGTACCTGAAGGCGCAGGGCGTGATCGGCATCAGTGAAGTCGCCACGCGGGTGCTGGTGCGCCACATCCGCAGCATGGGCGTGATGCGTGCCGCCATCGCGCACGGCCCCGCCGCCGAGGATAGCGCCGCGCTGGTGGGAATCGCCCGGCAATCGCCGGATATGTCCGGGTGGAATCTGGTGGATGATGTGACCTGCGCCGAGATTTACAACTGGACGGAACGCAGCGACCCGCAGTGGTATCGCAACCATCCCTACAACCCAACTGGCCCGCTGATCGTGGCCTATGACTACGGCATCAAGCGCAACATTCTGCGCATGCTGACGGATCGCGGTCTGCGTGTGACCGTCGTGCCGGCCAATACGCCCGCCGCCGAGGTGCTGGCGCTGAATCCGGCGGGCGTGTTCCTGAGCAACGGTCCCGGAGACCCCGCCGCCGTCACCTACGCGATTGAGAATATCCGCCACCTGCTCGGGAAGGTGCCGGTGTTCGGCATCTGCTTAGGCCACCAACTGCTCGGCCTCGCACTGGGCGGCAAAACCGAGAAAATGCGCTTCGGGCATCGCGGCGGCAACCAGCCTGTGATAAACAAGCTGACGGGCATTGTGGAGATCAGCAGCCACAATCACGGTTTCGCGGTCACGCCGGATAGCGACCTGCACGGTGCGGAGATCACGCACATCAATTTGAACGATCAGACGGTGGAAGGGCTGCGTCACGAGGAGTTGGGCGCGTTCAGCGTGCAGTACCACCCCGAAGCTGCGCCGGGGCCGCATGACTCGTTATACCTGTTCGATGAGTTCGTGCGCCGCGCCGGGGGCAAAGCGTAACAGACCGAACGCAGCGGGGCGGTGGCGTTCACTCCGATAACGACATCGCCCACGCTGTAATTGGGCGGGCATCAGCAGGCGTAACTGTCATGCGTTGCTCCATCGCCCGCAGAATGTCCGCGTCGAAATAGCGGTGTCCACAATGCGGGCAAACCTGCGCTAAAACATCCTCGAAAATGAACCTCTGCCCGTTCCGTTGGCGTGCAACCGTAACCCGTTTTGGCTGTTGCGGTTGATCGGTATCGCAAAACTCGCATGGATAAGGGTGTGCGCTCATGGTTACACCCCCTTCAGCGCACGTATTCGGCGCGGAAGCGGCGCACCCCTTCGGCATCATGCAGCGGTTCAAAGCCGATTTCGCGCAGGCCGGTTGTTTCGTACTCGCGGATTTCTTCGCGGGTCAGCGGCCACGGTATACTCACCTGCTCATCCGGCGATTCAGCCAGCCGCCCGATGGCCAGCAAGCGACCTTCCGGCTTAACCAGTCGCGCCACCGCATGGATAGCGACGCTGCGTAGCGTCAGCGGGAGCGCCTGCACCGTGTAAATCTCCACCACCCGGTCAAACTGCCAGTCCTGTGGCAGCGCCAGCAAATCGGCGACCCTATAGCGCACGGTACTGGCGGGGAAACGGCGCTGACACCATTCAATCGCGCTGGGCGAAATGTCGAAGGCCGTCACCTGACAGCCGGACGCAGCCAGAAATTCAGCATCGTCACCCAACCCGCAGCCGATGGTGACTGCGCTCAAGCCGCGCCCATCAAAAGCCGTCCGTGCCGCCCATTCGACCAGATGGGGATTGGGCTGCATATCCGCCCATGGGATGTGGTCGGGATGCTCGGCGCGGGCATAGAGCGTCTCGAACCAGCCGAGATAATCCCCGCGCTGGTGGCTTTCGCTGGCAATAGCGGCCGCGAGGCGGCGGCCTTCACTCTTATCAGCGTTAATCCGGTCACCCTTCGTCATCGTTCACCATCCTATTCTGGTTCACCACGCGAGGCGCTGGCGCTTCTTGAAAAATCCACCCGAAGGGCCATCGTCCGGCAGCGTCGCCAGCCAGATCACCGTATCCGCGCCTTCTTCCACGCTTCCGGTGGCGTTTGGCCCGCCCATATCCGTTCGCACCCAACCGGGACTCATGCTGTTCACCTTGACGTTCGTCCCCTGCACTTCGGCAGCCAGCACCGCCGTGATCGCGTTCAGCGCCGCTTTCGACACGCGATATGCGCCGCTACCGCCCGCCATGCTTTCCATCTGCCCCTTCTGCGAGGAGACGTTAATCACCCGCCCGTAGTTGTGCTGGAGCATCAGCGGAATGAACGTCTGGCACAGGCGCAGCGGGCCGAAGGTGTTGGTATTCAGCGAACCACGCATCATATCCGGGGGGATGTCCAGCAGACGAATGCCCGAGTCCGGCATGACCGCCGCGTTATTCACCAGCACATCCAACCGCCCGTAACGGTTAACGATGTCGCTGTACAAACGGGCGATGCTGGTCTCGTCGCACACGTCAAGCTGCATCGGCTCCACGCGCACCCCGTTCGCCGCCAGTTGCGCCGCTGCCGCACGGCCTTTGTCGGCATCGCGGCTGCCGAGAATGACCTCCATGCCCAGCCCCGCCAACTGCCGGCACACCTCCAGCCCAACACCACGATTCGCACCTGTCACCAGCGCAATACGGTTCATGCGGGAAAACTCCTGTGAGATTTGTGCAGAGAGACGAACTGCACAATGGAATTAAGCAGCAAACGCACGAACCTTGATGGCCTGCACCAACCGTTCGATCCGCGTATATTCATCCAGCGCAATTTGCTCATCGGGCGTGAGTCCGCGAGTGCGGTTGGCATCCAGCAAGGCACTGATGAAATGCTCAGACAATTCCGATAGCCGAAAGTCCACGATCTCTTGGGCGTTAGGGCTGGACGCGAAAAAAATCTGCGACCTCATCCTAGAGGGCAGATAAATCCGTTTCAGGGAAGGCTTTGGCAACCATCGCTTGCGCTCCTCTACTGCGTGATTATTCAGTGGGCGGGTTGGCGCGTAAATCGTCCAGATTCGATTTTGCGATTTTGTACATGTAGTTGATGCGGGCAGCCGCCAGCTTGCCCTCGTCAATCCAGCGCAGGATGTCCGCCTCGGTCACGTTCATGTACTCGGCGGCCTCTTTGGTAGATAGTACACTGCCGAACTGCTTGGTGGGCTTGGGCGCTGGCGCAGCCACCGTCGTTGTCCCACGTGGCATCACGGTCACAGTGCGGTTGCGAACGGGGGGTACCGGCTGGTCGCCATTAGCGCGGCGCTCGGCCTGAATCGCACCCAGAATACCGGGCAGACGCGGCGCGTTAGCCGGGTCTGCAATCAGGATATAGGCCACCATCGAGGCCAGCACCAGCAGCCCGATCTCCAGCAGCGCCAAAAAGCCGAATAGTTCAATCAGAGCTTCTTCGCTGTTCCCAAACAGCAAGTAGACAAGGACGATCAACACCAGCATCAGTACCGCTGGCATCAGCAACACCGCGCCGGCTGCACGCACATGCCGCCCCTGCGTGCGGAACGAACCAAACGAGAAACGTCCGGTGAAATATAGATACGAGCCAATAGCCGAGATGATAATTGTTGGCATCTGTGAATCCCATTCATAACCTACAGACCTCATTATAACGATAATAGTCCTGACAGTTAAGCACGATATGAGAGCATGGTCTGTGATCGCGCAAGGCGGGGGCTGACTGTATACTGACGACACGGATTTCAGCGGCAACAGGTGGCCTCATGCTCTTTTCGGTTGTCATCTGCACCTATAATCGGCTCGACCATCTGCCGGCAGCCATCGCCAGCGCCCTCCAGCAGAATCTTCCGCCGCAATCGTTCGAGGTGATCGTGGTGGACAACGCCTCCACCGATGGCACAGCGCAAGCGGTTCAAACGCTCATGGCGGCACACCCCAACCTGCGCTACCTGCACGAAGGGCGCATGGGGCTGGCCACCGCCCGCAACAACGGCTGGCAGGCGGCGCAGGGGACGTTCGTGGCCTTCCTCGATGACGATGCCAAAGCCGCCCCCGACTGGTTAGCCACCGCCGCCACGCTTATCGAACATAGTCCGGCGCAGTTGTGCTGCGTGGGCGGCCCGATTCACCCGTTTTACACCAGCCCCCGGCCGGATTGGTGGCTGGATCGGTACGAAATCCGCACGCGGGGGGATGTTCAGCGGCCTCTGCGAAAAGGGGAGTTCTTCTCCGGCTCGAACATGATCTGGCGCAAAACGCTGCTGGAGACGTATGGCGGGTTCGAGGTCAACGCGGGCATGAAAGGCACACAGTTGGGCATGGGCGAGGAAACAGCGCTGTTTCGCCGCATCTGGGAAGCCGAGTCCACACCGCTGTTCCTGTACGATCCGGCGCTGCGGGTGTACCACTGGGTTCCGCCCGACAAGATGACCATGCGCTACATCATCAAACGGGCATCAGCGGCGGGGCAGTTCGAAGCGGTTTACACGCTGGCGAACCTCCACAGCCACCGTGAACGACTATCCGCCATCGGCGGAATGCTCCGCACGCTAATGACCGAAATCCCGCGCACCCTACTCCTGCGGCGGCACTACACCACCACCCAGAACTGGTATTTCGAGCATTGCTATATCCCGATTCAAAATGTGAGCAAGCTGCTGCGACTGCTGGGCGTGAAGATCACCTTCCGCCAGCGCAGCCCGTGAGCAACGCAAAATCGTAAAGGGGGACGCATGAAAATCGTACTCGGCGTGTGCGGCTTCGGCAACGGACACAGTATGCGCCAGCGCCCAATTCTCGAAGGACTGCTGGCACGCGGGCATCAAGTCATCCTGATCGCCAACGACCAGAGCGACGATTTCTTCCGGCAGCATTACCCGCAAGTGCAGCGGGCGCGAGTGGTCGTGCCGGTCATGCACACCCGACCCGATGGGCTGGATTTCGCCGCCACCGCTAATGACCCGCACAATCTGCAACCCCAAATCGGGCAATCGTTCTGGAACGCCTGCGTGCTGGTGGAGCAGATGTTTGGCAAACCGGACATCGTGGTTTCGGACTACGAGATGGTTTCAGCGCAGATCGCGTATCTGTTCGGTGTGCCGCTGGTCACGCTCGACCAACAGAGCAAATTCCTCGGCTACGATGTTCCGTCCCTCGGCAACTACACGCCGGACGAGCACCGGATGCGGCTGGGTTACTTCTTCCCGAAGGCCAGAGCGCGGTTCGCCACTTCGTTCTTCAAGATCACCGCCGCCCCCGTCTCCGACTATCCGGTGACACTCATCCCCCCCATCATCGGGCAGGATATTCAGCAGCACCCCCGCGCCCCGCGTGATAAGCACATCACCGTTTATCTCTCCCGCGCCAGTCGCATCGCGCAGTCGTTCAGCGAATTGGCAGCCGTATTCGCCCGATTCCCCGAATACACGTTCCTATGTGTAGAGGGCGAAGGCGATCTGCCGCCTAACGTGCAGGTCGTCCCCGCCACGCGCCAGTCATTCCTGTCGTGCCTGTGCCAATCGTCGGCAGTCAT
>CAIVEA010000876.1 GCA_903904765.1 uncultured Chloroflexota bacterium | reverse complement strand
GTACACCATCCCCTCGTTCCAGAATCCGCAGGGGACGACCATGAGCCGCCCGCGCCGCGCCAAGCTGGCTTCGCTGCTGCATCAGTACAACCTGCCTGTTTACGAAGATGACCCCTATGGCGAACTGTATTTCGATGGCGAAAAGATGCCCTCGGTGCTGGAGATGGAAGCTGTACAGCGCGGCACGACCAGCATCGAGGACTGCACCACCATCTACGCCGGCACGTTCTCCAAGACGCTCACGCCCGGTTTGCGCGTGGGCTGGGTGGCGGCGGCCTTCCCCGTGATTGACAAGATGGTGCAGGCCAAGCAAGCTACCGATCTGCACACCAGCACCCTGTCGCAGTTCATCACCTACGAGATGATCCGCGATGGCAAATTTCTTGACGATCATGTGGCGAACCTGCGGAAGGTCTACCGCGAACGCCGCGATTTGATGCTGGCGACGATGGAGAAGAACTTCCCCGCCGAAGTGACATGGACGCGCCCCAGCGGTGGTCTGTTTACAATGGTGACGATGCCCGACTATATGAACGCGGTGGATGTGCTGAAAGAGGCGCTCAAGCAGAACGTGGCCTTTGTGCCGTGCGATGGCTTCTTCATCGGTGAAACCGGACACAACACGTTCCGCCTGAACTATTCCAACGCCCGCCCCGAAATGATCGTCTCCGGCATTGAACGCTTGGGCGCGGTGCTAAAGTCGCTGATTAAGCAGGTGTAAGGTCTGCATGGTTTAATGAATGAGATGAGAGTTTTTACGAATCAGGAGTGAGGTGAAACGCACAGATCAGTCACCGGAAGGAGCCGTATATGCGAAAAGAAGTAGGACTGTGGATTGACCATCGTCAGGCGGTGCTGGTGCTGCAACCCGATCATCCGGTTGCCATCAAGCGCATCGCTTCCAATCTGGAACGGCATGTGCGCTATTCGGGCGTTTCGCATCCCCGCAATGGCGACACTCATCTGGATACAACCGAGGACGGGCGTGACCGGCGGTTTGAGGACAATCTGTACCACTACTACGATGACGTGATTGCGGAACTACGGGATGCGAGTGCGATTCTCATCATGGGGCCGGGCGAGGCCAAAATCGAGTTTCAAAAACGGTTAGGGGTGCATCGGTTGGATGGGCGGGTAGTCGGGCTACAACCCGCCGACAAGCTGACCGATGAGCAGATCGCAGCGGAAGTGCGTAGCTTCTTCCGGCAGCGCACCCCCGGCTGAGTGCCTATGGTGGCGGCGGTTCTATGTTCCGGCAAAGAGCCGCCGTCGCTATTTTTCATCAACTGATGCCTATATGCTGATCCGCACCAATGCCGCCCACGCTTCCGTCCTCCCCCTGCACGATGCGGCGGTGCTGGGCGGCCTGCTGACCGCGCTCGGTTTCTACAGCCTGCGTGCCGAATCCTTTGAAGCTGAAAAATGCGGGCTGCTGCTGTTATTCTCGGCAGTTATCCTCGCCAGCGGCGGCCTGTGCCTGCGCCGTGCCCCCCTCGCGTGGGCGCTGGGCGGGGTGCTGGCGGTAGGGCTGGTCACGTCGTTGACCGCGCTCAGTCCGTTGATGAGCTTGTTCGGTGCGCCGGAACGCTCGCAGGGCTGGTTGAGCCTGCTGACAGGTGCGGTGCTGTGCGCGGGCGTGTCCTGCCTGTCGCCCGCAGGATTGCGGCTGTTGTGGCCGCTGCTGTGCCTGCTGGCGGTGGCGCTGGGACTGCCGCTGCTGGCAGGACGGCTGGACGCGGCGGCGCTGCCCCGGTTGGCGGCGGCATCGGCGGCGGGGAATATCAATTATCTGGCGGCGTGGCTGGTGCTGGCGCTGCTGCTGACCGCGCTTCCGTTGCGCGACAGGTGGCGGGGCGCGAGTCCGGTGGGGTGGTGGGTGCTGGGCGGCGCAGCCTGTGCGTGTATTGCCTT
>CAIVEA010000875.1 GCA_903904765.1 uncultured Chloroflexota bacterium | reverse complement strand
CTGTCGCCACCGATCTGTTCCTCGACCCGCAATCGCTGGCGAGTGCGCTCACCAACAATGTGACACGCGGTATCGTCGCCATCGGCGCGACCATGCTGATGATTTCCGGTGAGTTCGATCTGTCGGTAGGTTCGCTGCTCGGTATCTCCGGCCTGACCTTCCTCGGTCTGCTGACGGGGCAGTTCCCGCCGGGTGGCCCGCGCCTCGACCCGATCACGGCAGCAGTGCTGACGCTGGCCTTCGTGGGTTTCTTAGGGGCGCTGAACGGTTGGTTGCTCATCCGTACTGGCATCCCCTCGTTCATCGTCACCTTAGCCACACAGTTGATGCTGCGCGGTATCCCGCTGGTGTTCATCGCGGGCGGCGCGAACCTGCGCTATGTGGACTACTTCGATGAGCCGCCCTACATCTATATCAATCGCCTTGTCCTTATCTTGATAGCGGTGGTCTTGTTCATCGTGATCGGGGTGATCGGGCGTATGGCGGTTCTGAGTCGCTGGAAGGACATGTATAGCCGTTTTGTCAGCTATGCCGACGATTCAGGTGATGTTAAGGCTGATGGTGGCGTGGTCATCAGTAACAATAACAAGATTCGTAATCAAATACGTGATCGGTCTCGTGTTAGTTACGCCGATGATCCAAGTGATTTCAAGGCGCTTGCACGGATGTTCTCGGTGATCTTCTTCGCCATCACCAGCGTGATCGTGGGTGTGCTGCTGCTGCTGCTGGTCGGCACGGTGATCTCGGAATTCGGGCAACTAGGGCAGGGCAATTCCACCTTGCAACTCAGCTTCTTCGACTTGATGAATGGGCGCGTGACCACGCTGCCGCTTATCGGTGACATTCCGCGTGCCATTAACCTGCGTATGGGCGTGTTCTGGTGGATGGTGCTGGTGCTGGTGTTCCAGTTCATCCTGAACCAGACCCCCTACGGCAACGCGACATTCGCCGTCGGCGGCAACGCTGGCGCGGCACGCGCGCAAGGTATCAACGTCAACCGCATCAAAGTGACCAACTACATCGTGCTGGCGTTGCTGGTGGCGATTGCCGGTATCTTCGATGCCGCCCGCTTGCAGAGCATTGATGCGCTGCGCGGGCAGGGCTTGGAACTGGAAGTGATCGCCGCCACCGTGATCGGCGGTGCGCTGCTCACGGGCGGTTACGGCAGCATCATCGGCGCGCTGCTCGGTGTGTTCATCTTCGGTATGATGCAAACCGGCCTCGTGCTGATCGGCGTGGATGCGCGCTTGTTCGACGCTTTCATCGGGTTCATCATCTTGGGTGCGGTCATCATCAATACGTGGTCGAGGAGAGTGAAGGGATGAGCGATCAAAACAACGGAACGCCGCTGGTGGAGATGCGCGACATCGTTAAAACCTTCGGCACGATCAACGTTTTACGCGGGATTGACTTCAATGTAGACCGGCAGGAAATCGTCGGCCTGCTGGGGGATAACGGCGCGGGTAAATCTACGCTGATTAAAATCCTGACGGGTATCTATACCCCCACCAGCGGGCAGATTTACTTTGAAGGCCAACCCGTGCAGATCACCTCGCCGCACGAAGCCCGTACTATCGGCATCGAAACGGTGTACCAAGACCTCGCGCTGGTGCCGCTGATGAGCATCTCCCGCAACTTCTGGTTGGGGCAGGAGATCACCCGTCGCGTCGGGCCGGTTGAGGTGCTGGACAAGGCCGAGATGAGCGAACGCACCCGCAAGGCGCTGCTGGACATCGGCATTCACATTCGCAATACCGAGGAGGCCGTCGGGTCGCTGTCGGGCGGTGAGCGCCAGTCCATCGCCATCGGGCGGGCGGTTTACTTCGGCAAGAAACTGCTGATTCTGGACGAGCCGACTTCGGCGCTGTCGGTGGGCGAAACGGCGAAGGTGCTGGATTACACCCGCGCAGCCAAAGAGCGCGGCATGTCCGTGATCTTCATTTCGCACAACATCGGTCATGTGCATAAAGTGGCAGATCGGTTCACCATCATCAGTCACGGGCAGAAAGTGGGCGACTTCCGCAAATCCGAAGTGAGCGAAATGGAAGTCGCGTCTATGGTGATGACTGGCGAAGTGCCGGAACGTCTGCGCCTCGTGCCTGCAAAGGATGTCTAAGCGGAGTTTTTTGCCGTGTGGTGCAGCCTGCGGCGACTATTGATAGGGGAAAAGAACGATGTTTGACCGGGCTTACTTGAAGATCATTACGGTGCTGGCGATTCTTATGCTGGTGCTGGCTGCCTGCGCTCCAGAAAATCTGGACATCACCCCCACTCCAGAGCCGACTGCGGTTCCGATGATTAAGGTGGATGTCACCGGGGCTGTCAATCAGCCGAACATTACAGTGGATCTGCCGCTGGGCAGCCGCGTGGAAGATGCGATTAAGGCGGCGGGCGGGGCGCTGGATACGGCTGACCTGTCGCAGGTTAATCTGGCGCAAACCTTGAACGATGGCGCGAAAGTGACCGTGCCGGCGCAGGGCGAAACTATTGCACAGGCCACACCGGAACCCACAGCCGCAGCGGTGGTTGACCCCAACGTGGCGCTGCTGGATCACATCCTCGCCTCCATCCCCGAAGTGGTGACGGCGGGCATTACCCAGTGGCGTGTGGATAAGGCCATCGAAACCAAGATCGTGGAGCGCGAAGGTGGCATCACCGGGCGCGTCTCGTTCAACGAATCGGGCGGCGGGCAGATGGAACTGACTTTCGGTGTGTTCAGCACGCCGGATGCGGCGAAGGTTTGGTACGACAAACAGTACGAGTCGTTGAGCCAGCAGAGTCAGTTGGAAGAAAAGACCCAGTATCCTACGCCGAATGCGTTCAGCAAGGGGACGAATAGCTCGGCGGTGTTGTTCCTGAAGGACAACATCTTCATCCGTTACTACGTGCCGACCTTCTCCAGCACGACGGGTGAACCGCTGACGCAGTTGGTCACACCTGTGTTCGACATCCTGAACGCGGCACTGGCCTCCTATACGCCCCCCGGCTAGGGGTGCGCGTTCGCATGGGTTTTAAGGGGCGATCATGCACGATCGCCCCTTTTTTGTGCCGTATGGGGTTTTGAAGTCCCTCAACCATGAGGGAGAGGGACTACAGGGTGAGGGCATCGACATGGCCTTTGAATCCAATAATCCCCCGCGCTATACTCCTACCGCAATCTGTTCTCTCCCCAACGAGCAAAGGTGTTAAACCACGATGTCTCTCGGCAAGAAAGTCCGTTTGAACCGCTTGTTTTCCAATCCTTCGGGCAATTTATTTGCTGTTGCGATTGACCATTTCACCACCTACAACATGGGCCTACCGACAGGGCTGCGCGATATGCGCCGCACGTTGGCGGACATCATCGCTGGCGAACCGGATGCCGTAACCATGCACAAGGGAATCGCACGCACCTGCTGGGAGCCGTATGCGGGCAAGCTGCCGTTCATCATGCAGAGCAGCGGTGTGCGCCCTGACGATACCGCCCACGAACAACTGGCGACGGTGGAGGATGCAGTGCGGGTGGGCGCAGATGCGTATGCAGTGGTGGCGTTCCTGCATGGCCCCACCGAAGCCTACTACCTGCGGACGGTGGCGGAGTGCGTGCGCGAGGGCGAACGGCTGGAAATGCCGATCATCTGCCATGTGTACCCGCGTGACAAAGATTTGAAGATCATTTACGAACCGGAAGCAATTGCGTGGGCGGTTCATTGCCTGACCGAAGTGGGCGTGGATATTGTCAAAGTGCCGTACTGCGGCGATCCGGTGGCGCACAAGCAGATCGTCGCCCAGTGTCCGCAACCGGTTGTGGCGGCAGGCGGCCCCAAGACCGAAACCATGCAGGACGCGCTGCAACTACTGGCGGACGCAGTGAGCTGCGGTGTGCGCGGTGGCACGGTCGGGCGCAACGTGTGGGGCAACCCCGAAACGATCACGGGCGCGGTGCGGGCCTATCGCGCAGTCATCCATGATGGCGTAGTCCCCGCCGAGGCGGTCAAACTGGTTACAGGCTAAGATAACCCTCACCCTTTATCCCTCAGTTCTCATGGCGAGGGATTTTTAGCAAGACCATTTTGGGTTTCTCCCCTTTCTCCATCGCAATGGGGAAAGGGGCAGGGGATAGGGGATGAGGGTGGGGAGAATGACATGACCTTAGATGTACTCGGTCTGGGAATCGCAACCGTAGATGATCTGTTGTTCGTACCTCATTTCCCTGCGCCCGATACCAAAATGCAAATCCTGCGCTCCGAACGGCATGGCGGCGGTCTGACGGCGACGGCGCTGGTGGCGGCGGCTCGGTTGGGCGCACACTGCGCGTATGCGGGTGTGCTGGGCGATGACCCGATTTCGGATTGGATTGCGGCGGATTTGCAGGCCGAGGGTGTGGATACGACTCACATTCCCCGCCGTGCAGAAGCGCAGCCCGTTCATGCCATGATCGTGGTGGACACCAGCGCGCAAACCCGCACCATCCTGTACGAGATGAACGGCAAAACCGGCGCGGACGAAACGCTGCCGGAAGCCGCCATCATACAGGCGGCGCGGGTGCTATTTCTAGACGATTTCGGGCTGGAGGGCAACCGCCGCGCAGCCGCGATTGCGCGGGCGGCGGGCATTCCCGTCGTGGCGGATTTCGAGTTCACCGATGCGCCCGACCTGCTGGCGCTGGTGAATCACCTGATCGTTTCGGTGGAGTACGCGCAGCGCATGACCGGGCAGAGCGATCCAGCAGCGGCGGTACGGGCGCTGTGGACAGAGGGGCG
>CAIVEA010000874.1 GCA_903904765.1 uncultured Chloroflexota bacterium | reverse complement strand
TGGCAACCGTGTACGCCTGACCGCCCTGAGCAGCACGGATACCGACACCATTACCCACTGGCAGCAGGATAACGAGTATTTGCGCCTGCTGGATGCCAAACCCGCCTATCCCAAGAACGAAGCACAAATCGCGGAATGGGTGCGCGAAGGCCAGCGCGGACGCGAAACCTTCCTGCTGGGAATCCGGTTGCAGGCCACCGACTCGCTCATCGGCTTTGTGGAGATCGGGGATATTCTGTGGGCGCACCGCGTTGGTTGGCTGGCCATCGGCATCGGTGAGACCGATCAGCGCGGGCGCGGCTACGGGCGCGAGGCGCTCACGCTGGCGCTGGAGTTCGCCTTCCGCGAGTTGAACCTGTACCGGATTCAACTGACGGTGTTCGCCTATAACCATGCCGCGATTGCCCTGTACGAGCGCCTCGGTTTCCAGATCGAGGGGACGTTCCGCGAGTTTATGGAGCGCGACGGGCAGCGCCATGACATGCTGCTGTACGGCATTTTACGCAGCGAATGGGTGCGCTAACTCTCAACCCCTGTTTGAACAGGGGAACGCCTGCGGCGCACAAGCGTAAATTCCCCTGTTCAAACAACCTTCTCCCTCATGGCGAAGGGAGTCAGGCAAGCAGATGCGTCTTACTTCCCCTCTCCATCACGCGGAGTACCGCTATAGAGAGGGGATTGAGGGGTGAGGTTCTTAGATACGCAGATCGAACGTTCCCGCATATAATCAGAACAGGTTCGGTGGAAAATCCCACATCGTCCTCGTGTCGCTATCGTTTTGAAGGAGAGTTACTCATGCGTGCCTTCCGTTTCGGGATGGCGGCGGTCATCGTCGCCCTGCTGCTCTCGGCTTCGTTCGTGCTGGCGCAAGATGCCCAGCCCATCAAGATCGGTGTTGCGGTGGCACAGACCAGCAACGTCGCGCTATTCGGTCAGGAACAGGTCATCGGCGCGAAGATCGCCGAGGCGTACTTCAATGAAAAAGGCGGCGTGAATGGCCGTCCCATCCAGCTTGTCTTTCAGGACACGGCAGGCGACGAAGCGGGCGCAATCAACGCCTTCCAGACGCTGATCGCCGATACAGTGGTGGGCATCGTCGGCCCCACGCTGTCGCAGCAGGCGTTCGCCGCCGACCCGATGGCGGAACAGGCCGGCGTTCCAGTACTCGCCCCGTCGAACACCGCCAAAGGCATCCCCGAAGTGGGTGATTTCATCGCCCGCGTCAGCGCCCCGGTAGCGGTGGTCGCCCCGAACGCGGTGCGCGCCGCGCTGAACCTCGACCCCAACATTAAAGATGTGGTGGTGTTCTACGCCCAGAACGATGCGTTTGCCAGTTCGGAAACCACCACCTTCCAAGCCACCGTCACCAACCTCGGCCTGAATCTGGCTTCGGTGCAGACCTTCCAGACCACCGATACTGATTTCAGCGCCCAGATCACCAACGCGATTGCGCTCAACCCGCAACTGGTGATTGTCTCCGGGCTGGCGGCGGACGGCGGCAACCTCATCCGGCAGCTGCGCGAGTTCGGCTATACAGGCGTGATTGTGGGCGGCAACGGCCTGAATACCGCCAACGTGTTCCCGGTCTGCCAGCAGTTCTGCGACGGCATCATCATCGCGCAGGCCTACAGCCCCGCCGCCGACAGCGAGATCAACCAGACCTTCCGCGAACTGTATAAGGCGCAGCAGGGCAAAGAGCCGCCGCAGTTCAGCGCACAGGCCTTTAGCGCGGTGCAGGTGTTCGTGGAGGCGCTGATTCGCCTCGACAACATCACCAAGCTGGACACGCTCGATCTGGCGACACAGCGCAAACTGCTCAATCTGGCAGTGCTGGCGGGCGGCTACAGCACACCCCTCGGCACGCTGTCCTTCACCCCGACGGGCGAAATCGTGCAGGAACAGTTCTACGTGGCGCAGATCAAGATGAACGCGGACGGGCAAACCGGCACGTTCGAGTACATCCAGTAAACGTTCGCTTTCCGGCGGGGCGGCTCTGAACGGGTTCGCTCCGCTGCTTTAGATGGGTCTGCGCCCTTATGAATGTTGCGCTCTTTTTTCAACAGGTTGTGAACGGCCTCGCCACTGGCAGCGTGTACGCCATTTTCGCGCTGGGCTATACGCTCATCTTCTCCATCCTCGGCATCATCAACTTCGCCCACAGCGCAGTATTCACGCTGGGCGCGTATTTCACCTACGCGCTGATGGGCGCACGTTTCGGTTTCAACGGCCTGCTGGCACAGACGGCGCTGCCCTTCGGCCTACCCTTCCCGCTGGCGGTGCTAGGCGGTGGGTTGCTGGCGGGTGGGGTGGGCGTGCTGGTGGAGCGCGTCGCCTTCCGTCCGCTGCGAAGCCGGGGGGCAGACTCGCTGCTAATGTTAGTGTCCAGCCTCGGTGTGGCGGTGGCGCTGGTGAACATCATCCAGTATCTGGTGGGCGCAGAAGCCTACAGCTACCCGAACGCGCTGGCTGGCCTGCCGCCTTCGATCAATCTAGGCGTGGGGGGCGTGCCGCTAATCATGCGGACGGTGCTGGTGGTGATCTTCATCATCTCCATGCTCATCCTGTTCGCGCTGATGCGCCTGATGAACCACACCCAGACGGGCAAGGCGCTGCAAGCCGTCGCGGAAGACCCGGTGACAGCCAGTTTGCTCGGCATCCATACCGATCGGCTGATCCTGCTCACCTTTTTCATCAGCGGGTTTCTGGGCGGAATCGCCGGAACGCTGGTCGGCCTGAGCGTGACCATCACCGGCCCGTATTTCGGCATCACCTTCGGCCTGCGCGGGCTGGCGGTGCTGGTGCTGGGCGGGTTGGGCAGCATCCCCGGCGCGGTGGTGGGAGGGTTGACCATCGGCATTGTGGAGGCGCTCGTCCCGCCCGATCTGTCGGCCTACAAGGACGCGGTGGCTTTCGCCATCCTGCTCATCGTTTTGTTCTTCCGGCCACAGGGGTTACTGGGGCGCACCTTCATCCAGAAAGTGTAGGTGCAGCCACCGATGGACTCCTTCTTCAATCAGTACGGGTTTC
>CAIVEA010000873.1 GCA_903904765.1 uncultured Chloroflexota bacterium | reverse complement strand
TTCATGGCGTCCCGCGACCTGCGCCTTCTGGTGGCGGGCTCCGAGTTTTCCGTGGCGCGCGGCGAGCGCATCCTGCTGAATTTTCGCTATCTGTTCACGCCGGAAGCCTTCCGCTATTATTCGCCGGCCTATATGCTGGCGGCGCTGTACTACCGCGACGAGATGGACAGCCTGCCGGATAACCTGCTGTTCTGCCTCACGCCGCAGCGCGAAGAATATGCCCACAACTACTTCGCGGGCGAACTGAATGACTATTTTTCGCGCCGTGCTGCCCAATTCAACGCGGCGGAACGGGCGGCGGTGCTGGCTTTCGTGGAATTCATGGCGGAGCAATCACCAGCGCGGGCGATGTTGTACGACATCCAACTGGTCGGCAAGACGCTCAAATTCTGGCGGGTGGCTGCCACCCGCACCTAGATCATCCTCATCCCCTGTCCCCGCCTTCCTCTTGCACCCTTCGTCCTGAGGGAGAAGGGCGGGGGATGAGGGTTTCACCAACGGAGTATAACGATGGATTATGTACGCCTGTATACCGATGAACAGGGCGAATCGCACTTTCAAGATCAGTCGGAACCCCTGCATCCGTTTGATTTCGCGCCGCCTGCGCCGCTGGTCAACCTGTCCAGCGCCAAGCCTGCCAGTCAGGTCGTGTTCTTAGGCGCACCGACGGGCTGGACAAGCGATTTACATCCCGCCCCCCGCCGACAATATTTTTGCTTCCTGTCCGGCGAGGTGGAAATCACCGTTAGCGACGGCGAAACGCGCCTCTTTAAGCCGGGGGCGGTGCTGCTGCTGGAGGACACGACGGGTAAGGGGCATATATCGCGCTTGGTGAGTGAAGAAGCATTGCTGGCTGTGGTGGTACAACTCCCCGACTGATGACTAAAGCATAACCAATTTATAGACCATTCATAGATGTTAATGTCAGTATTAGACGGTATATTGTAAGTCGTCTGAGGGATTTCCAAAGGAGATATTACAATGCGTCGTCTTTCGTTCCTCTTTTTGGTTCTTGCGCTGGTCGGGTTCGGGATTTTCCCCGCTGCCGCGCATGATGATCTGGCAGGCAAAGCTGCTGAACTGGCCGCGTCTGCGCCGTCGTTTGAATATACCGAAACCATCATTCATTTCGAGAATGAAGGGCTGCAACTGATCGGCACGCTGGCGATGCCGGCTTCCGATGCACCTGTGCCGCTGGTTCTGCTGTTTCACGGCTTCAAGGGCGAACGCGACGAACTGCCTGTGATGAACACCGAAGAAGGCATGTTCAGCCGCACCGCCCGCATTTTCGCGGAGCGCGGCGTTGCCACGCTGCGGATTGAATTCCGGGGTTCGGGCGAGAGCGAAGGCAAGTGGGAAGACACCACCTTCACCGGACAGATTAGCGACGCGGTGGCCGCGCTGGATTTCGTGGAAACGCTGGAAGGCGTGGATGCGTCCCGCATCGGCGTGATCGGCCTCAGTCAGGGTGGTCTGGTCGGTGCCAGCCTCGCCGGGCAGGATGCCCGCGTGACATCGCTGGTGCTGTGGTCGGCGGCGGCCAATCCCGCCTCGAACTTCGCCAACATTCTGCCGATGGATACCATCAAGGCCGGTCTGGCGCTGCCCGATGGCGAGGCGCTGCCCATCACCCTGCCTTGGGGCGAAGAAACCAGCATGAAGCGCGGCTTCTTCGAGGAACTGTTCACGGTTGATCCGGTGGCGGCCATCACTCACTATGCTGGCCCGATGCTGGTCATCGTCGGCAGCCGCGATACCACCGTGTATCCGCAACCGCAGCAGGGCGAAGTCTTCATGAACTACCACGAAGGGCATGAAGCTCTGGTGGTGCTAGATGGCGATCACATTTTCGATGTGCTGGCTACCGGCCCCGAAGTGCTGGATCAGGCCATCTTCAACAGCCTCGCGTGGTTCTCTGAAGACCTGTAAGCCGCTGGCGGACAATTGAATGCGAAAGGCACGGGGTCACAGCCGTGCCTTTTTTATTGGCGCGGCGGGTTATAATCGCTCGTATCGAGCATCACAAAGGTGGGACTCATGCGTGAAGCGGTCATCGTGGCGGGCGGCAGGACAGCCATCGGCAAATCGCACAAAGGGTTGCTGCGGCAGGTGCGTTCGGACGAGATGACGGCGCATGTCATCCGTCATTTGCTGCACGCGCACCGTGAGCGCCTTGACCCCGCGCAGGTGGAGGATGTGGTGCTGGGTTGCGCTTACCCTGAAGCGTCGCAGGGGAACAACATGGGGCGCATCGTGGCCTTACGCAGCGGTTTGCCATTGGCGGTGGCGGGAATGACCGTTAACCGGCTGTGCGCCAGCGGCTTACAGGCCATCGCCATCGCTGCCCAGCGCATCATGACGGGCGAGGCCGACATTCTGATCGCGGGCGGCGCGGAGAGCATGTCGCTCATCAAGCGCGGCGGCTTCACATGGGAGCCGAATCCCGCCGTACAGGAAGCCTACCCCGGTGCGTACATGAACATGGGGCTGACCGCCGAAATTCTGGCTACCGAGCGCGGCGTGACCCGTGATGCAATGGACGAGTTCGCCTACCACAGCCACCGTAAAGCGGCGGCGGCGCTGGATGCCGGCTATTTCGCGCAGGAGGTCGTGCCGCTGGAAGTGGACGAGGAAGTGACTGCCGGAGATGGCACGCTCACCCATGTGCGCCGTGTGGCTGATAAAGATGAACATCTGCGCCGCGAGACGACCATTAGCGGACTGGCGGGGCTGAAGTCGGCTTTCAAAGAGGATGGGTTGGTCACGGCGGGCAATTCCAGCCCGTTGAGCGACGGCGCTGCTGCCCTGATTGTGATGGAAGCTGCCACCGCTGCTCGCCTTGGCTTCCAACCGCTGGCGCGATTCGTGGGCTATGCTGTCGCAGGCGTTCGCCCGGAGATCATGGGCATCGGGCCGGTGGCTGCCGTACCGCGCCTGCTGGAGCGCACCGGGCTGACGCTGGCGCAGATGGATTTGATCGAACTGAACGAGGCGTTTGCGGCGCAGGCCGTCCCGGTCATTCAGGAGCTAGGCCTCGATCCGGCGCGGGTGAATGTGAACGGCGGCGCAATTGCCCTCGGTCATCCGCTGGGCTGCACGGGCGCAAAGCTGACGCTGCACCTCGTTCACGAAATGGGACGGCGCAGTAGCCGTTACGGGATGGTGACGATGTGCATCGGTGGCGGAATGGGCGCTGCGGGAATATTTGAAAATTTGCAGGGAACGCACAGCAGCGATACCCTTTAGCGGGGTTGCCCGCATCGGGGAACGGGTGTAATGATGTGACAGACATCCCTGATTAATGGGCTGTCTGGCACTAGCGAGGTAAGAAAAACCTGCTTAACTTGTCTCAAATGCAGAGGCAAAAGTGTTCAACTTGTTATAGAGGCAAACTATGTCTACAGCTAAGCTCATCCTAGAAGGTCAGGAGTACGAGTTTCCAGTTTTCGCGGGGTCAGAGAACGAAGTCGGTATTGATTTCGCCGCCCTGCGTACCAAGACTGGCGCAGTTGCATTCGACCCCGGCTACGGCAACACCGGCGCATGCAAGAGCGCGATCACCTATATTGATGGCGATCAGGGCATCCTGCGCTATCGCGGCTACCCGATCGAGCAGATCGCAGCCAAAGCCAGCTTCGTCGAAACCGCTTACCTGCTGATCTACGGCGAATTGCCCTCGGCTGCCCAACTGGAGAAATTCCAGCGCGACCTGACCTACCACACCCTGATTCACGAAGATATGAAGAAGTTTTTCAGCGGGTATGCCGGCAAGGCGCACCCGATGGCGATTCTGGCGGCGATGGCCGTTTCGCTTTCGACCTACTACCCGGAATCGGATAATCCCGAACAGGTTGACCTGAACATCATCCGTCTGCTGGCGAAGATGAAGACTATTGCGGCCTTCTCGTACAAGAAATCCATCGGTCAGCCCTACGTCTACCCGCGTAACGACCTGAGCTATGTGGCGGACTTCCTGAACATGCTGTTCGCCGTTCCCTCAGAGCCGTATGCTCACTCGGACGTGTTGGAACGTGCCCTGAACCTGCTGCTGATTCTCCATGCTGACCATGAGCAGAATTGCAGCACCTCCACCGTGCGTATGGTGGGCAGCAGCCGTGCCGGTCTGTTCGCGTCCATCGGCGCGGGCATTTGCGCCCTGTGGGGGCCGCTGCACGGCGGCGCGAATCAAGAAGTGATCGAAATGCTGGACATGATTCAGGCGGACGGCGGCAACTACCGCAAGTACATGGACATGGCGAAAGACAAGTCCTCCAACTTCCGTCTGATGGGCTTCGGCCACCGCGTCTACAAGAACTTCGACCCCCGCGCCAAGATTCTGAAGCAGTCGGCGGACGAAGTGCTGAACGCGCTGGGCGTGAGCGACCCGCTGCTGGACATCGCCCGCAATCTGGAAGAAATCGCCCTCAAGGATGATTTCTTCATTCAGCGCAAGCTGTACCCGAATGTGGACTTCTATAGCGGCATCATTTACCGTGCGATGGGCATCCCCACCAACATGTTCACCGTGCTGTTCGCGCTGGGTCGCCTGCCCGGTTGGATCGGCCACTGGAAGGAAATGCACGACGACTCCAGCACCCGCATCAACCGTCCGCGCCAGATTTACACCGGCGCGACTGAACGTGCGTATGTTCCAATGTCGGAACGCTAGAGACCGTTAGTTCTCACCTATAAAAGAAACCTCACCCTGCGAAACCGGGGTGAGGTTTCTTTTATTCTAGCAGCGTACCCAGTGTGTGCAGATGAGTGCGAATGACTGGATTGTATAGCTCATGTCAGCGTCTAGGGCGGGCGACCCGC
>CAIVEA010000872.1 GCA_903904765.1 uncultured Chloroflexota bacterium | reverse complement strand
TGACCAGTGCTTCGGCACAGCGATCAATCGCTTTTGTTGTCAGGCGGTGATCGGGCATCCATTGACGCTTTACGGCGGCGGCGGACAGAAACGCGGCTTCTTGCCTTTGCGAGACTCCATGCAATGCCTGACGCTCACCATCGAAAATCCCCCTCAAATAGGTGAATATCGCGTTTTCAATCAGTTTGAAGAATGTTATAGCATCGAAGAACTGGCTTACATGGTGCGCGATGTCAGTGCCGAATCGGGATTGAACGTTGAAGTACATCACTACGATAATCCCCGCAAAGAGCTGGACAAGCACTATTTCAACCCGGAGCGCAACCATCTCATTAATCTGGGCTACCAACCCACCCATGATGTCAAAGCTGAAATGCGAATCATGCTGCGGGATTTGTTAGCGCACCGCGAGCGCATTCTGGAAAAAGAACACATCCTCGTACCGGATATTCGCTGGGATGGAACACGGCGGCGCTCACAAATCATTGATGGGCAAAATGCCGTTCGCTAGTATGCGTGATGATGGCTGAGTTATTCTGATCGTTCTACAAAGCGCAGCACGTCCTGTGCTGTGTTTTTGTTTTGAGAGAGTGAGTAAACCGAGATGGTGCAGTTCTGGGAATTATCCCAACTAAGTGCGGAGCAGCGAACTAAAATCATGCGCCGCGCCGAAACCGATATTCGCCAACTCCTACCATTAGCGCAGGAGGTGATTGATCGGGTGCGGATTGATGGAGATACGGCGGTTGTGGAGTACACGCGCAAGTTCGACGCACCTGCATTTGATGTGGGAGCCTTGCGCGCCACACCAGCCGATTTTGAGGTGGCTTATGCCAGCCTAGAACCCGAAGTCATTCGAGCTATCGAAGCGGCTCATGTGAACATCGAGCGATTCCATACCGAACAAATGCCCGAACCCATGTGGTTTATGGAAGTTCAGCCCGGTATTATGGCTGGTGAACGTGTAACCCCTGTTGCCAGCGCCGGATTGTACGTTCCACGCGGCAAAGGCGCATTTCCGTCGGTTATGCTGATGTTAGCTACACCTGCAAAGGTGGCCGGTGTGCCAAAAATAGTCGTGGTTACGCCGCCAACACCGGAAGGTAAGGCAGACGCGGCTTCGTTAGTGGCGGCGCAGATTTGCGGTGTGGATGAGGTGTACGTCGTCGGCGGGATGCAGGCTGTCGCGGCGCTCGCTTACGGAACACAGACCGTCCCGAAGGTCAGCAAGATCATCGGCCCCGGCAGCAGCTATGTTTCGGCTGCTAAGCGGCTGCTGTACGGGACGGTTGATGTAGGTCTTCCGGCTGGCCCCAGCGAGTCAATCATCCTGACGGACGAATATGCTGACCCGCGTTTGGCTGCGCTCGATTTGCTCGTCGAAGCTGAACATGGCCCGGAATCGGCTGCGATCTTGGTCACACATAGCCATGCTGTAGCCGAAGCCGCCTTGAAACTCCTGCCGGACTATATCGCAGAGTTACCCGAATGGCGGCAGGCGTTCGTGAAGAATGTGCTGACGAACTACGGCGGCGTGATGCTCACTGCCAGCCTCGAAGAGTCGATTCAGTTTGTGAACGAATACGCGCCAGAAAACTTGGAAGTGCTGACTAATGATCCGTTCATCACCCTGAATAAGCTGCGGAATGCGGGTGAAATCCTGCTGGGGCCGTTAACACCTATTCCAACAGCGAATTACTGTCTCGGCCTGAACGCAATTTTGCCAACGGGCGGATTTGCTAAGAGCTTCTCGTCTGTTAGTGTACAAGACTTCTTGAAGCATACAGGTGTTGGCTATCTATCGCGCGAGGGATATGCCCAATTGCAAGGGATAACGACAACGCTTGCCGATTATGAGGGATTCCCGGCGCACGCAATGGCTATTCGGAAGCGTAACCAGATTCTGGGACTATGAGCGATCTTTTGCAGCGTATCCAGAGTATGCAGTTCCAACAAAAGAGCGAGGCGGAAGCCTTGCTCTTGTCGTTTCTACGCGAGGTTTATACGCCGGATGTCGTGAGTGTGGAATTGCGACCTCTAGCAGTATCCTTAAACTCGTTCAACGGATTTCTCAACCGTACTGATGGCACGCGGCTGTTCTTCAAAACGCACACTGAACCGGATGGGGTCATCGGGGAATACTATCATGCAGCGCAATTAGCCGCAGCTGGATACCCTGTGATACAGCCCGTGTTTAGCTCAACGCAGTCCAGTAAACAATTGCTCATTTATCCGCTCATCGAATACCCGTCCGTGTTTGATGTGGCGTGGCAGATTGAAACCGGGCAAAGCAGCGCGATAAGCACATTGACCCAAGCGCAAAATGATGCGGATGATCTGCTGTTCTCGCTCTACGAACGATCATTACAGCCGCAATCGGCAGCAGAAGCAGAACTAGCGCCCGTGCATCAGCTTTTCTATCACCGATTAACAGGAGGGCGACTGGATCGCTTTTACAGCGTAGAGAGCCGCATAACCTTGCCCGGTATCGGTAGCATACCTTTTGGTGATGTGCAGCAAATGACATGGCAGATCAACGGGCAGCGATATGACGAGAGCCTTCAGGACATCACCGCGCACGCTATCGAGTTGCTAAATCCGGCGCAAGCCGGTTTGTCTGTAATCGGGCATGGGGATGCCCACAACGGGAATGTATTTTTCAGAGGCACAGAACCACTACTATACTTCGACCCTGCTTTCGCAGGTCGCCATCATCCCTTGCTCGATCTAGCCAAACCACTATTCCATAACGTGTTCGCTATGTGGATGTACTATTCCCGTGAGAAGCGCGATATGCTGCAAATCCAGTTGCGGCACGAAAGCAACTATTGGATCGTCAAGCATGATTATCAGTTGCACCCATCCCGCGAGATGTTCTTTCGGAGCAAAGTGGAACGGGTACTTATTCCCACCTTGAGGTTGCTCAAATCCGCAGGTGGCTTGCGTGCTGATTGGCGAAGTTATCTCAAAGCGGCGTTGTTTTGCTGCCCATTGTTGACCATGAACCTCACTGACGGGGCAAAGTTCCCGCCGGAAATCAGCCTACTCGGTTTGACAATGGCTATCGAAATGGGGAGCGAGAGTAAGGGAGGGCGCAGTTTGATTGACCGCACCCTCGACGAGGCCGAATTCGCTATCTAAGCGCGTCGCGCAGTCGCGCAAATGTGGGGGACTCTTCAAGGAAAACATAGCGGGCTAGCGTGACTATAGTTTGAGTTCCGCCAATGCTCCGCATGTGCTCAACCGCCGACAGCAAATGCTGCTGGTTGACCATAATGGTGACGGTGTGCCATGTTGCGCCATCACCCTCTGCTACAATCGGCGCAATCGTCGGTCCTTGTAGACCGCGTGTCACCGGATTGCGCGTGACTAGTTGTGCTACCGATTGCGGACTATCGCCGCGAATATTCGCCACGATCTGGTAATATCCTCGCCCTTGTTGTGCCGCATCAATATATTCCAATAGGGTACGCACGGTATTCAGCGCCAATGCGTCACCGCTGAGCAGTTTGCGATTGCCGATCAAACATGCTTGTGATTCAACAATCACGCCATCTTCGAGTATTTTGAGATGATTTTCACGCAGAGTCGTGCCGGTCTGAGTCAAATCAATAATGATGTCGGCATAGCCCAGATTGGGCGCTGCTTCAATCGCGCCTTCTGCTTTGACCAGCGTGAAATGGTGTAAGCCATGACTGTGCAAAAACTGTCGCGCCAGAAATGGATATTTGGTCGCAATCCGCAAGTTGCGGCGTTTATCGTCCCGGAAGTCCAGCGAGATTTCCAGTAAATCGGCAATTGTATCAGCATCCGTCCATGCTTCGGGGATGGCAACTACCAGACTGCAATGTCCGAACCCTAACTTGGGATGAATGACGATGACATCATCATGTGGATGTTCCTGCACGATGTCATAGCCTGTAATCCCGATATGTGCTGTACCATCTGCGACTTTGTAGAGAACATCAGTCACACGCTGAAAAAGGACACTCATGTTTGGAATGGCTGGCAGTAAGCCAGTGTATTGCCGCTGATTCGGCTTTTCGATTTTCAAGCCGCTATCGCGTAGAAAGCTCACTGTCGGCTCGGCAATTGCACCTTTGCTAGGGAGTGCCAGAGTCACCT
>CAIVEA010000871.1 GCA_903904765.1 uncultured Chloroflexota bacterium | reverse complement strand
GGCTCCATCAGCACCGGCTCGATCACCAGACGGATGTCATCTTCGCCCGTGTAATGCGCCCCTAGTTGCGCCCGCTTGCTCTCGTCCAGCGCCCCCTCGAACAGCGTGCCGAAGATCGAAGGGTTGACGAAGCGCCAATCGGCCTCGCTCACCGCCCCCAGCAGATCGAGCGCCCCGATGATCTCGGTCAGATCCAGCACTTCGTAACCGTCATTCGCCCCCGGCGCGGACTCATCGAACAGGCCGCCGTTGAAATACGGGACGAACTGCATCAGGTAGGTGGAACGTTCGCCGTTCATGGCCTCGAACAGCGTCCGCAACAATGGCACAAATTCGTGCGGGGCTTCGCGTACACCCTGCACCAGATAACGGAACACGGGCTGATCGAACGGGCGCGGCAGGATTTCGACATCTTCAGCGAATAGCAAGAATACCAGCTTGGTCAGGAAGCGGGCGATCTGCATGGGCGACCATGCCGGCTGTCCGTCCCCGCGCTGGTGCTGGCGCATCAGGTCGGCCAGATGCGCGAACTGGTAGGCCAGTTTCAGCGTGAGTTGTTCGCGCCGTTCCAGTTCGGTCTGGCGTAATTCGAGGAAGGCTTGCGGGTTTTCCAGCAGCCATGTGATGTAGCGGCGGGTTTTGGGGTCGAGCAAATCCTCGTTCTTAAAGACGAACGGCTGCCCGCTGGTGTTCGGCCACTGGGGGTACACGCGGTATTCGAGGAAGTCGCACACCACCAGCAGCGGCGGGTTGCCCAGACCGCCTTTATACGCCAGCAGTTGAGCATAGGCCGCGTCCAGATCGCGGTGCTTGCCTTTGTATTCCCATGCGAAATGGCCTTTGTACCACACATCGGCGCGCCCCTGCCCGCCAGTGGCCTTGCCCACCTGCTCCTCGAAGGTGAAGAACTTGCCTTCGGGGTCGAGTTGTGTGGGGGTTTTGAAGCCCACCAGTTCGCACAATTCGTTGAAATGGCTCTGCGCGGCCTGCTGCTCACGGAGCGCACTCTGCGCCCAGCGGGTGACGAAATCGTTGGGGGTAATCATCAATCGGCTTCCGGCAAGAATATCTGTTCGGTATTGACGCTATTGTAATACAAAATCGGCACAGTCCCCACTCCTGAACCCTCAAATCCGAATGCTTCCCCCTAGCATTTGTTGCGGTTTCTCTAAAAGTGTTATAGTACGCTCCCGACTGGTTTGAACTCAAAAGGAGCGAACAATGAAATTGTTTTTGCGTATCGGCATTGTGGCTGTTGTGGCGCTCGTGCTAGGTCTGTTGACCGTCGCGGCGCAGGACAACAGCGCCTTGATCGTCGCCACCCAGATTGATGATGTCATCACCTTCGATCCGGGTCGTGCTTACGAAACCACCAACCTGACCGTCAACCATGCCACCTATGACACGCTGCTGGAAATCCATTCGGACGATCTGAACGCGCTTGTCCCCGGTCTGGCCGAAAGCTACACCGTTTCGGATGATGGTCTGGTCTACACCTTCACGCTGCGTTCGGGCGTGACGTTTGCTTCGGGCAACCCGCTGACCGCCGAAGATGTGCGCTGGTCGTGGACGCGCCTGAAGAACCTGAAGGGCAACCCCGCTTTCTATGCCGATCAAATCGCCAGCATCGAAGTGGTGGACGACCTGACCGTGAAGGTCACGCTGACCGTCAAGTATCCGGCCTTCGCCACCATTATCACCGCCCCGGCGCTGAGTGTGCTGGATAGCAAACTGGCGATTGAACACGGCGCGACCGATGCCGCCGATGCCGATACCACCGACACCGCCAACGACTGGCTGACGCAGAACTCCGCCGGTTCGGGGCCGTTCATCCTCACAGGCTGGACTCCGCTGGGCGAAGTCACACTGGTGCGTAATGACAAGTACTGGCGCGGTGCGGCGGCGCTCTCGGCGGTCACGCTGCGCCACAGCGACGATGCCACCACCAAGCTGCAACTGCTCCAGCGCGGCGATGTGGACATCTACGAAAACGTGGACAAAGACCTCGCCTCGCAGATCGGCGGCGATTTGCAGCTGGTCAGCGGCAACACCCTGAACCTGACCTATCTGGCGATTTCGCCCAGCCCGGATTTCAACCTGCCCCTGAGCGATGTCAAGGTGCGTCAGGCGATTGCCAAGTCCATTGACTTCGACGGCATCATCAATGGCCTGCTGCTCGGCTATGCCACCCGTCCCGCCGCGCCGCTGCCCGTCGGCATCGTCGGCTCGGACGCTGCTGCGCCCTATACCCGCGACATCGAAGGCGCGAAGGCGCTGCTGGCGGAAGCTGGCTTTGCCGATGGCTTCGACATGACCATCTACATCGGCTCTGGCGCGCCGGGTGGCATCCCCTCGGAAACGCTGGCCGCCAAGATTCAGGCCGACCTCGCGGAAGCCGGCATCAATGTCACCATTGACCAGCGCCCGACCTCGGACTTCCTGACGGCCTTCCGCGCTCAGGAATTGTCGTTCGTGTTCTCGACATGGACACCCGACTATCTGGACGCGACCATGTGGTCGGACTACTTCAGCTACCCGGATAGCGGCCTGTCCAAGCGCGTGAAGATGGACATCCCCGAAATCGCTGATCTGGCGACGCAGGCCGGCTTTGAGGTTGATCCCGCCAAACGCGCCGAACTGTACGCCGAATATGTGAAGGCGCATGTGGCGAACGCGGTGTTCGTCCCGCTGTTCCAGCCGCAGCAGTTGTACGCGCTGCGCTCGAACGTGCAGGGCTTCGCCTTCCATCCTGTGTACTTCATGGACTTCTACGGCATGAGCAAGTCGTAAGCGACGGCCTGTGTCTGTCGCCCCGCCTGCGTTTCGTGGGTGGGGCGTTCTCCGCGCTGCTGAGCTGCCTGATTCGGCGGCGCGGCGGCGCATCTTCTCTGGCTCAGTAACCCTTCTGG
>CAIVEA010000870.1 GCA_903904765.1 uncultured Chloroflexota bacterium | reverse complement strand
ATTTAGTGAGAATGGCCCCTACAAGCAGCAGCTGTTGAACGATGAGATCGGCAAAATTGCTCGTCTCACACTCAAAAAAGGGCAAGAACTTGATGAGTTGCATGCGCCCTACCAACCACATTACTATGTGGTGGTCTCTGGGCAGGCGCTGTTCAAAAGCATCAGCAAAAACATAGAAGAAACATGTGGGCCGGGTTCATTGATGATTTTTGCCCCTAAGGAAGCCAATGCGATCATCGCGCTGAGTGATGAAGTGGTCATCATCAGCTTTTTCCACTGGCCGACGGGCGGCTAAACTGCCCCGCTGAATGTAAAAAAACAGGGTGCCGGGGCACCCTGTTTTCATTGGCTATGATATTCAGCCTACGACTTAATAGTCGCGGCCACCACGACCACCACGACCGCCGCCGTAGCCACCATCACGGTCGCCACCACGACCACCGCCGTAGCCACCGCCACCCGACGAACGATCTTCACGCGGGCGCGCTTCGTTGACGGTCAGCGGACGATTCTCCAGACGATAACCGCTGAAGCGACGGATGGCTTCCTGAGCCAGTTCTTCCGTCGACATCTCGACGAAACCAAAGCCCTTGGAACGGCCGGTTTCACGATCCTTGATAATGGTGACTTCTGCGGTCTCGCCGACTTGCGAGAAAAGCTGCTCCAGCGTCTCTTCTGTAGCGCTGTAAGGCAGGTTGCCCACGTACAACTTCTTGTTCACACGACTCTCCTGACAAAAAAACGATTCGGACGACAGACGATAGAGGTAGCTGACGCGGCAACCGAGCAGACGGGGTGTGCCTAGAGGCAACAGACGCTGACTGGAGACGCAAGTAACCATATCCCACTATCAAATGCGATTGTCGCATATTTTTTTCGATTTGTAAAGCACTGAATTAAATTACTTTTGTTAATCGTTATCGTCGTCCTCATCATGAGCACGCCCCCAGTGACCGGCCAGCCATTTCATGGTGTCCACTGCACTATGTGGTTCTTGTTCGCCCGCCATCAATTCTCGATCCAGATCATCACCACGCCGGATGAGGTTGGCGCGGGTACGGTTATCCCCCATCGTGGAGATCAGGTGCGCCAGTTGTTTCAGATTATTCGCCAGCACCTGCCGTTCCTGCGCCGCCAGCGGATCATCCTGCGCGTCCAGTTCGGTGCGTGCCATTTGCGGGTCGAAGTGGCTACTGCGGCGGGCATTCGGGTCGAAGGACTCTGCCAGTGCCTCCAGCACACTGAAGGCCGATTGCACAGACGCGGCAAATTCATGCAGCGACCACGTTCCCATCATCTTACGAACCGCCATGAGCGTGTACAGCACATCGCGCTCGGTTTCCAGCGCACGCTTACCTTCCAACGCCTTCTCCAAACGATGTAGGCGCGGGACGGGCTGCTGGCGCACAAAATCGCGCCACCAATCGCTGATGAAGTTACGCGCCGATTCGCACCATGTAGTCTGCACGGCTAACTGTACCAGATGATCGGTCAGTTCACCCTCGTCTTCCCGCGTTTCAAGATCGTCCAGTAGGCGGCGGGCAGCCACGCGGGCGGCCAATTCGTCTTTGGTTTCAACGGCGGCAGCCAACAAATGCCACAGCGCCCCCGACTGAATCGGTATGATCGGGAATTGCTTGAGCGAACGCGCCAGTTGTTGCATCAACGGCAGGGCTTCGCGCCGCCAGTTCAGGCCATCCAGCATGGCCGCGTACAGTTCAATTGCTTCTTGCGGGTGCAAATCGCCCGCGCCCATTGCCCGTACCACCAGTTCCGTCGCCTCATTCAGCGAGCGTTCACTCTCCTCGAAGATGTGGATCAGGCGCGGAGCCAGCACATAAGCGGCTTCAGGGTGATGCAGCAGCCGCAGAAACAGCGCATCGCGCCGTTCGCGCAGCAATTGAATCGCCAGCGTGACAATCGTATTGTCCGAAAGCGAGCTGGTGGCGGGGGTGAGCAAGCTGCGTAGCAGGGTTGTGAGCAGGAAATCCGGCTGAAGGTGTGGAGGCAGCAGGCCGACGGGTTGCCCGCCAGATTCCAGTTCCAGTAGCGGAATCAGCGCCTCCGGCGTGAACATGGTGGATTGCTTGGCCTGTGCAGCCCGCGCCACTGCCACCAGATACAGTTCCATGCCTTTTTGCTGCGCCAGATTTAGCAGGTCGCCATCCATATCGCGCAGCACCCGCCCGACGTTATTGGGCAGCGCCGCCAGCAGCGCGGTGTCGTTCAGCAGCGAGTCGAGGTTGGCGGGATCGCGCTTGGCGGCGATTGTCACCAGCGCCCGCGCCAGTTCGGGGTCGTCATACGCTCGTGGGAGCGCAGCCAACAGGCCATAATGCAGCACATCACCCAGATCATAGGTCAACGGTTCACGGGCGATGAGCGTCAGCCAACTAATGACGGTTGCCGAGTCGGCATCGTTAATCGCCACCCGCAGCGAATACAGCGCCGCCAACTTCAAGCGTGGCAGCCAGCGCGGATTCACCTGATCGCCCAACCGACAGCGAATGAAAGCATACACAGCATCAGGTTGTTCGGAGAGGATGCGGAAAAGGCGGGATTCGAGCAGGGCATCCAGCGCGGGGTTAGAGTCCATCAAGGTTGTGATGCGGCGTGCAGCCTCCACATCACGGGAAGCAACTGCGGCTTCCAGAAGCGCCTCCACATCCAACACAGGCGGGGTTGTGCTGGTGCGGTTATCTGCTTGTTCCCCGTTCGCAGGCGATACGTCGAGTACATCACTCGCAGTCACGAGCAGTCCTCATCATTTACTGTTTACAGCCCCATCTCGAATCATAACACACCCTGCAAGGAAGATGCAGAGCGATTCTGAACAAACCCCCTTAGCATAGTTCTAATACCCCCTTGTCGCTTATTTCCGCACAGCCATGCAGAACGCAACAGGGGGCATGACAGGCTTTGCGCCTAGATGAGCGCAATAGTTTCGATT
>CAIVEA010000869.1 GCA_903904765.1 uncultured Chloroflexota bacterium | reverse complement strand
GGCGGCGTTGTCGGGGTTGATGCTGAGAGCGCGTTCCAAACACTGGCGTTTCTTGGCGGGGTCGCTAATCGTCCGCGACAACCACAGCCAACCTTCATCCATCTGCGGATTCTGGCGTAAGGCTTGTAGCAGCAGGTCATGTCCCCGCGCCACATCTTTCTCGTCGCGCAGTGCGGCTATACCCTGCCGCAGTAGGGTTTCGGCATCCATTCCGCCTCCCTGTTATTGAGATCACACACCCCGCAAATATGGATTCGCATTACCCTCATCCGCTACCCTTTTTCCCTCACACCGAAAGAAGAAAGACCAACAGATGCGTCTTACTTCCCTTCTCGTTACGGAGAGGGGACTGAAGGATGAGGTGTATTCATCACTCCCCGCTTTCGCGGTTTTTACGCTTCTTCAAGAGTTGCCCCGCCACATTTCCATCCGGCGCACCTTCGCCCGTGCCGGACGCGACAGCAGGCGGCGGCGGTGTATAACGCGGTTTGCCGCCGCTGGTGGGCGGTGGGGGCTGTTGGGGTTGCTCTGTCGGCGGACGTTCACGGTGGGCGCGCAACAGGTCACTCACCGGCGCTGCGGCGCTCTCCTCTGCCCGCTGGCGGCCACGTTCCCGCGCCGCCCGTAGCGTGGTCAGCCGTTCGGACGAGGCTTCCGCCACCTTCGTCCGCACCAGCGCCGCCCGCAGCCGTGCCAGATCGCCCCGCGTCACCACCAGACGGCGCACCGCAATATCCAGCGGCAGGAGCAGCAACGCCAGCAAAAGCAGCAAAGACCAGATCGGGCTGGCAGCGGCGCGAGCCGCCAGATTGTGCGTGAACACCCCTGCCACGTCTGCCGCCAACGATTGTCCTCCAGTCAGTTCGGCTAACCGCGCCAGCAGCGCCGCGCCGTCCCCAGTCCCGCTGCGATCATATTCCGCCGAATAGCTCATCACCCAACCCGTCGTCTGATCGTAAACCTGCGTCGAGTCAGTCGGGGATTGCCCGCGCACCTGCACGATATACGCGCCTTCGCCTTCCGGCGTGAACTCGGCCTCATAGCGCCCCGGCGCGACCTGCCGCAACGCCAACCGCTGCGCCTGCGCCTGCGGATTCACCAGCGATAGTTCCAAGTTGAGGCCGTTCAGGAAACCGCCCGCATCATCACGCGCATCCACCACCAACCGCGCATGATCGCCTTCCATCAGCACGCGGCTTTCGAGGTTGGCGCTGCGCCCTTCGGTGATTGTCCAGCGGACGGCCTGCCCCCAGAAGCGGACGAAATCCGCCCACGCCACCCAGTTCGCGCCCCAGCGCGCTGTCGCATCACTGGTGAAAGCCACCGCCCGCCCTAACCCGTACTGCCACGCCGCCAGCAGCGGGTCTTGGTACGGCTCTGGCCCGCGCAAGATGACCTCGGCGGTCTGTTTGGGGGCGGTTGCCACATAACCGAGCAGCGACGGCGCGGCTGTGATGCCCTGCATAATCGGGCTGGTCGCCGAAAGGGACGGCACGAACGGCTCTTCGACAATGTAGGAGCGCGTCGCCAGCACCGTTTCCTGTGCGAAAATGGCTGGAATCTGTTCCACGCTCTCCACCGGATGATAGTTCCCGCCACCCGCCTCCGCCATCTTTTGCAGAAATGAGGCCGACCCCGCACCGATGGCAATCACCGAGGTAGTCACGCCCATATCGGTATTCAGGCGTTCTGCCAGTTCCACCAGCCCATCAGGACTCGCGCCGCCGTCCGTCAGCAGGATGATATGTTTACGCACCGAGGGGTCGGGGCCAATCTCCGCCGCCACGAGGTTCATCCCTGCCAGAATATCCGTGCCGCCGCCCGTCCGCAGCGTCCCCACCAGCCGTTGCAGCGCGAAACGATCCCGCACCGCCTGAAGGTTGGCGATCCAGTAGCCGCTGGTATCGAACGACACCACCCCCGCCCGATCTGTCGGCTGGAGGAAGTCAATCGAGCGAATGATGGCCTCTTTCGCCAGCTCGATATTCTCCACACCGCTAGGGCCTATCGCGCCCATGCTGCCGGATCGGTCAATCACATAGGCAATCGTCAATTGTGGCAGGCGCTTCTGGTCTTTGATCTGCGAGTCCAGCGGCAGCGTCTCTTCCAGCGGAGTCTGGAAGTAGCCGCCGGGGCCATAGGTCTGCGGGCCGCCCACCACCAGCAACCCGCCGCCCAGATCGCGCACATAGGTCTGGAGCGTCCGCATCCGTTGCGGCGACAGGCGCGTGGCCGGCACATTCGCCAGCACAATGCTCTCGTACTGCGCCAGCGCCACAATCCCGATGGGCAATTGTTCTGGCTGCACCACATCCACCGTCATCCCGCCCTGTTCCAGCGCAGGCTTTAGGTAGCGCGTTTCTTCGGGATCAACCGCAATCAGCAGCACACGCGGCTCACCGATCACCCGGCTGAAAGCCGCCAACTGATTATTCTGGTAAAACCCGTCCTCGCCCTGCGGGTCTACCTGTACCTGATAATCCTTGAACCCCGACCCGTTGGCCTGTAAAGACAGCGTGTAGTTATTCGTCCCCGCCCGCAGGTTCACGTTCTGCTGCTGGATGATCGCGCCCGATTCCAGCACGGTAATCAGGGCGGGCGTAGTCGCTTCGGACGAGATGCTCAGGTTCAGGTCGAACACCTGCCCGGCGTTGATCGCCCCCGGCACATCCACCGCCGTCACCTGCACTTCGGGCGCAGCTTCCGGTTGCAGCGACACGGTGCTGATCTCCACGCCCGTCGCCGCCGCTAGTTCCGCCGCGCTCTCGGCGCTACCCACCGTCTGCCGCCCATCGCTCAGCACCACAATGCGCCGCACCGCGTCCGCCGGGAACATACCCAGCGCCAACCGGATCGCTTCTTCCAGATCGGTATTGCCGCTGGGTGGCGCAGATTGCAGCGCACCCAGTTCGCGCAGGCGGCTCATCGGGCGTTCGACCAATGCGCTGCCGCCGAACAGCACCACGCCGACTTCGTCATCCGTCCCCATCGTCGCCAGCGCGTCGCGGATGTACTGGAGTCCGGCTTCCCGCGCCTGCGTCCCCACGCTGTCGGACGTGTCCAGCAGGAACACCACCGCCAACCGATCCGCCGCCCGCACCCACTGGCTGCCCGCCAGCGCCAGCACCAGCAGCACCACAATCGCCGTCCGCAGGCACAGACTGACGACATCCCGCTTGAAGCGGAATCGCTGACGCGGCCAACCGATGAACCACACCAGCGGCAGCACAACCAGCAGGAGTAAAGCCAGCGGAGTCGTAAAACTCATCAACAAACGGCGCGAGATACCTCCACCTTTAGGTGCGGGGAGGGATAGCGCCTAATCCTTTCGTATAGCTGTACCCATCGGAATGATGCATAGTCTTGATATGTTTGTGCGATACGGTTACTTTTCCAGTGGCGGTTGTGATGTCGAAACTGCCTGTTGCGCGGCAAGCCACGCGCCCGATATGCGTTCCAGTATACTTTCCAGCAGGGACTATCGCTTTGACCATATCACCTGTTTGGAAACCGAAATGCTGCTTCTGGCGTAACCGATGTCGAGTCGGAAAACCATACTGGTTGGTTCTACACATCTGTCTTGAACCATGTCCAGTCGCCTTGATGTGCAAGTAGGCTTGTTCTGGATTGAGATAGATCCACTCACCACTCTCGCCCACACAAGCTGCGTCAATCCAATGGGCTTTCGGGTAGCCTTGCGTGACGCGATTGAACTTCGTGCGTCCACCTGTACCGATTTCGATAGGCAAGCCCGTTGTTTGCAGACGACTGTACAATGCCCAACGGGTCGCATTCACGGCGGTGGCATCTTTCAGCGGTAACTTGGCTTGTTGCTGAATTTCAGGATGCCCAAACTCAGCGGCTGTTTGTGTGTCTTTAGCCTGATTACACTCGTGACAAGCTAGTGTAAGATTGCTGATACGGTTGCTACCTCCGCGAGACTTGGGGTGGATATGTTCGACCTCCAAGGGCACGTCTTTTTTGCCACAGTAGGCGCACTTGCGCTGCCACTTTTCGAGCAAGTATTCGCGCACTTCAAAGCCCTGCAACGCACCTTGCTGGTACTCCACACCCGAAATCTCAGCATTTTGCAGCAGTTGGGTATCGAACCGAACCAGCTCTTGTGCGATGTTGCTGATGGAACAGGCACGATTGAGGCGACACAGCCACGTCCAGACATTTTCAATTCGGGATTGCAGCGATGGTGGCAGTCGCCCTTTGTCTGTATGGCGGTTCAAGAACCGTGCTGGACGATAGCGAGTCTGTCGAGTACGGCGGCTGCGCCGAATGGCTCGGCGGCTTTCAAGAGCGTTCTTGATTTGCTGTCCACGATGTTCGAGTACGGCAGCCCAAATAACACGCTTGCCGCGTTTGAAATCTGCCGCTAACACAATCCCGGTTTGCTTACTACCGGGGTCTATTTTGAAAGCGACATTCTGTACCGTTCCTGCTTCCCGTTCTGTGAGAATAATTGTAAAAGGGTACAGCTTGAAAATTCGCGCCTTCCTCTTACGTAATAGTTCTCGCGCCCTTGCTGGGTGGCAGGGCATCAACGGTTTCTTGTTCTGGTCTAGCACGAATGCTCTTTGCATTGAGTTACCTCAAAATGCTTCCTTTGCAGGAGTTCAGTTCACCTAGAAAATGTTATGGGACAGTTTGTTGTACAGGACACTGGCCTATCCCCTTTAGCCTGTTTAATCCTGTACCGCAGAGTTCGGAACTGGTGAGGTATTCCGAAGTGCCTATCTATTTGTCCCTAACGTAGCCTTGCGGCTGATTCGGGTAAGCATTGGGCTGTTAAAAGCCCCCACCTTTAGGTGCTGGGTTGCTTACCGGGCAATCACTTTCGGACGGCGAAAAATCGGTTGAAACACGGTTGGCGCTTGCATCCGTCGCTGATACGCCCACCATTCGACCAGCAGCACAGCCAGCGCCAGCAGCGCCGCCAGTGGCCAGAATTCTTGTTGACCCACCGCATCCGGCGCAGCGGGTTGAATCGTCGCGCCGCTGAGGGTGATTTGCTCACGGGGGGCAATCGCGCTCTCCAGCGGCGAGAACAGGTTGACCGCCACCGCCGCCGATTGCAGCACCTGTTCACCCGCCAACAACTCTACGCGGTACAAACCGGGCACATCCGTATCTGCGAACACCACCGTCCCGCGCTCGATGGGCAGATCACGCACGCTCCCATCGGGCAGCGTCACGCGCACCTGCGTCGCCCCGGCAGGAGGCCGCACCGACAGCGAATCGCCCACATGCAGGCCATCCGGCACAGTAACAGCACTGCGCGGCGTGAACCAGTCCATCAGGTTCGCCATCAAAATCGGCCATGTGATTTGCAGCGGCAAATCCGAATCGTGCAGATCAAACGTCAGAATCGCGGCCTGTCGCCCGTCGGTTTCGCCTGCCAGCAGCAGCGCCCCGCCCGCCGCACTGACCAGCGGAGTCGCCCAATCCGCCGTCACCGGACGAAACTTGAGGATATTCACACTGCCGAAGTCCACGAAAGCGGTACGGGCATCGTTGGGCAACACACTGATCGCACCCGTTTCGCTGCTCTCCGCGCCCACTTTGAACAGGCTGGTATCCTGTGGCGGGTTGATGAACAGCAGATCGCCCTGCGGCAGCACGCCGTCCGCAGGCAGCCAACCGTCGAAAATGTATAGATCATAGGCTTCGGCGGGCAGCGGGCGCGTCGGGTCGCCCTGAAACGCTTCAATCCCCGGCAAACTGCGGAGCGACTGCTCCAAAAACAGGTTACCCGCGCTCATCAACAGCACCCGCCGCCCGCCGCCTGTGCTGTTCACCGTCCATGCGCGGTCATCCAGCGCCAGATAATCCGGCACAGCAGCGCCAGCAGGCAGCGTCAGTCCGGCCTGCATCGTCTGGAAATCGGCAGGCAAATCAGTAGAGATTACGGGCAAACTGCTCCCCGACGGAACGGTCAGGCGTTCCGCGCTGTGCAGCGCCCCGTCCACGCGCAAATCAAAAATCACCGCCGCGTCCTGTGTGCCATAGTTCGTGATCTGCGCGAACAACTGCGGCGGCTGACCGGGCAGTGCCCGCGCCGACAGCGCCGTGATCGCCAGATTATCGCCGGACTGCCCGACAGGAAGATATAGCACTGTCCCCGGCACGCCGGGCAGCCCTTCGGCAGCACCCAAGCCGCCGTCGCCCACTACCACCAGATTAAAATCCTGTGCGCCCGCCGCATCAGCCGCCGCCAGCGTAAAAGCCGCCACCCAGTCGGCGGCAGCCTGCCCCGGTTGCATGGCGAGGATGGCCTGCCGCAGCAGATTGGCATCTCCTGTGCGCGGAACAAGCACCTCCGGCACGTTCGACACGCGAATGACGGTCATGGTATCCCCCGCACCGAGCGTGTCTACCATACCCAGAGCCTGCGCCCGCGCCGCCTCGAAGCGCGTGCTGCCATCGGGCGTATCGGTGGCGTTCATACTGGCGGAAGCGTCCAGCAGCAATTCGATCTGCCCCGCGCTGACCGCCGGAACGATGATGAATGGACGCATGAGCGCCAGCACCAGCAGCGCCAGAATCAGCAGTTGCAGGAACAGAAGCAGATTGCGGCGCAGTTTTTGCCACGGGGTATTGGCTTCGCTATCCCGTACCACTTGCTGCCACAAAAACGTGCTGGAAACCGGCACTTCGCGCCGCCGCAACCGCAGCATATACAGCAGGATGATGGGGACAGCCAGCAGGCCGCCGAGCAACGCGAGAGGGGTGAGAAAGGCCATAGGCTTATTTCACCGCGCCCAAGCGCCGCAGGCTGCCGAGGATGACCTTTTCCCACGCGGTATCCGTCACCACCGGAACATAATGCACGCCGCGCTTGGCGCAGTCGGCGCGGATTCTATCCTGCCAGTCGTGCAACCGCTTGATGTACAGGCTTCGCATCCCGCCATCCACCGTCACTTCCTGCGCCCGCCCCGTCTCCACATCCACAAGGCGCAGATCGCCACCCAGCGGCGGGTCAACCTCATCCGGCGCGAGTAGATGAATAATGCCCACTTCATAGCCCTTCGCCAGCAGCGCGTTCAATCCGGTGCTGAATCCCTCCGGCGAAAGCAGGTCGCTTATCAAAAAACACAGCCCCGGCCTGCCACCCCGCAGCGCATAAGCCCGCAGCGCCGCGTTCAGGTCGGTCACGCCCTGCGCCGCCAGCTTGCCCACAAAATCGAGCATCGCCAACGTATACCCGCGCCCGCGTGAGGGGCCGAATTGCGCGGTAGGGGCATCCGTCAGCGCCGCCAGCGTCAGGCGGTCATTAGTCGCCAGCGAAATATGCGCCAGCCCCGCCAGCAAGCGCTGCCCGTAGAGCAGTTTGTTCTGATCGCGCACGCCTTCTTGCGGCCAATCCATGCTGGCAGAAACATCCAGCAGCAGATGAACCGCCAGATCCTCCTCGTCTTCCAGCAGCTTGATGAACGGGCGCTCCAGCCGTGCGAAGATGTTCCAATCGAGGCGGCGCAAATCATCCCCGCGCACATAGTCGCGGTAATCGGCAAACTCGATGCTAGTACCGCGCTTGCTGGAACGGCGATCACCCTTCATCGCGCCCGCCCGCACACGGGTAGCGACCAGCGTGAGCTGCTCCAATTTGCGGCGGGTCTTTTCGTCAAACAGCGTTTCGTCGGTCATGCTGTACGCTTATGCTGGCTTCAGAGCCATGCGGAACACCACTTCGCCTTCTTCAACCACGCCTGTATCCTCGAACCCCAGACTGCTGTACAGCCGCCGCGCCCCCTCGTTATCCGGCACAAAGCTAATCATGATGGCCGCGAAACCGGCTTGCGCCCGCAGTCGTTCCAGCAGCGCGATCATAATCGCCCGCCCGTAACCCTTGCGCTGAAAATCCTGCCCGACCATCAGCCGATCAATGAACCACACTTTGGACAGGCCGTAATCTTCCGGTCGGTACATGGCGAACCCAACCATTGTCTCGCCATCATAGGCCGCCAGCGGAACGCACTCCGGCTCATACTTGGATTGCGCCAGCGATACTGCATTGGAGGCCACCCAGCGCATCTGCGACTCCGCCACTTTCAGGCGCACACACGTCAGCCAGTTATCGCGGGTGACTTCGCGTAATTCGACCTTCATGGAGTCACCGCCGCCAGCAAATCGGCCACCAGATCATCGGTACTCACACCCTCCGCCAGCCCTTCAAAGTTGAGCAGCAGCCGATGGCGCAACGCCAGCGACGCGACCGCCCGCACATCCTCGAAGGCCACGTTATAGCGCCCTTCCAGCAGCGCGTTGATCTTCGCGCCGATAATCAGCGCCTGCGCCCCACGGGGACTAGAACCGTAACGGGCGAATTGCTTCACACGCGACGGGGCGCTGGCATCTTCGGGATGCGTCGCCACAATCAGCCGCGCCACATATTCGGTGACATGCGTTGCTACGGGGGTATTTAGTGCCAACTGCCCCATGTGGATGATCTGTGCGCCATCCGCCACCTTGCCAGCGTGGGGCGTACTGCTGCCCGTTGTGCGTTCCAGCACCGTAACCAGATCGCTCACCGACGGATACTGCACCGTCACCTTGAACATGAAGCGATCCAATTGCGCTTCCGGCAGCGGGTATGTGCCTTCCATCTCCAGCGGATTCTGTGTCGCAAGCACGAAGAACGGCGCTTCGAGGCGGTAACTGCGGTTCGCCACCGTGACCGTTTGTTCCTGCATGGCCTCCAGCAGTGCGGACTGCGTTTTGGGCGTGGCGCGGTTGATTTCGTCCGCCAGCACCAGATTGGCGAACACCGGCCCCGGCTGGAACACCTTCACCTTCCGCCCCTGCTCGTCGTCCTCCAGAATGTCCGTGCCGGTGATGTCGGCAGGCATTAGGTCGGGCGTGAACTGGATGCGGGCGAACTTCAAATCCAGCGCGTCCGCCAGTGACCGGATGAGCATGGTCTTGCCCAGCCCCGGCACACCTTCCAGCAGCGCATGGCGGCCTGCCAGCACGCAGATTAGCACGCCGCGCACCACCGCCTTCTGCCCCACAATCACCCGCCCCACCTCGGCCTCAATCGCCTGTGCGAGGCGGCTAAACTGTTCCATCGAAATCGCGTCACCTGCGTCCGTCATAGGTCTTTCGCCCTTCAATACCATTCACACCCTTGATCGCCGCCGCTGCTCAGGGTCGCGGTTTACTCTGCCCCGGTTCCAGCGACGAGAAATAATCACGCACCACATCGCGCAGCCCTAACGGGATGTAATCGCTTTCCAGCGCACGGTTGGCCGCACCGCTGTAGTCGCTGAACACCTGATTGTAGGGAACAGCCGCCTCGCCTTGCGGGTTCTGGGTGAACTCCCCTTCTTGCAGCGGTGCGTTGGCATCGTTCGTGTCTAACTGCACCTGCTGGTCGCCCGTGCCGCCGATGCGCTGCGGCGCATACACCGGATCATACTGGCTTTCGCCCTGCCCATCCGGGTTGTTATCCTGATTGACCTCGCTCTGCGTCTGCTGGAAACCGCCCTGATTGCCGTTTTCAGCAGATTGATCGCCAGCGCCCGCCGCCGCGCCGCCCGGTTGCCCCTGTGCGTCGCTCTGCTGGCCGGCCTGATTGCTCTGCACGGGCTGCCCGGACTGCTGCGCTTGATCGCCCTGCTGACTCTGTCCGCTTTGCTGGCCTTGCTGGTCAGTCTGTCCCTGCTGCGACTGCTGTCCCTGCTGACCCTGTTCGCCTTGCTGCGACTGTTGTCCTTGCTGGCCTTGTTGCGACTGCTGTCCCTGCTGACCCTGTTCGCCTTGCTGCGACTGCTGACCTTGTTCGCCCTGCTGACTCTGTCCGCTTTGCTGGCCTTGCTGGTCAGTCTGTCCCTGCTGCGACTGTTGCCCTTGCTGACCCTGCTCGCCTTGCTGCGACTGTTGTCCTTGCTGGCCTTGTTGCGACTGCTGTCCCTGCTGACCCTGTTCGCCTTGC
>CAIVEA010000868.1 GCA_903904765.1 uncultured Chloroflexota bacterium | reverse complement strand
TGTTCGACGGCGGCCTGCACTCGCGCTTGCGTATCGGGGCTGACATACGGGATGCCGTTCAGCACTTTAGATACAGTGGCAGGCGAAACCCCCGCGAGTTGGGCCACATCTTTGATGGTGACGTTGGGCTGCGACGAACTTTTCTTGGCGCTCATTGTTAAGAAAAGTATCTTGATGAAGCAATAGTAAAACGATTTACGTTGATTGTATCGCGTCAATTGGATTTGTCAACAAACGGAATACGAGAAGAACCTGCCCCTCTCCGGCGGTACTCCGCGTTTATGGAGAGGGGCAGAAAGACGGTCTTGCTCCCTTCTCCATGAGGAAGAAGGGTTAGGATTGTGGTTATGGACGCAGATAGGCGGCGATCCGTGTGGCGGCTGCACGCCCGGAGGCGATACGCGCCGCCAGCGACAAGCCGACATAATCGCTACCCGCCAGTGCTACGCCCTCCGGCAGCATCTTCAGCGAGGCGGTCATCGCCGCCGCGAAGCCTTTGCGGTGCGGGGGTAACGGGTCAGCCTCCGGCCAGAAGTCTACACGCTCCACCAGCGGCGGCGCGTTCGGCTTTAGATGCTCATGGAGATGCTGCACCAGCGCCGACGAGTCTTGCCCCGCGCCGATACGCACGCCGATGTGCAGCAGCAAGCCGCCTTCCGGTACGCGGGCAGTGTTCTCCGTCCACATATAGAATGGCACGGCCACATCCCACGGGAAGGTGATCGGGCGCTTCAGGTCGGCGGCACGGTAGCCGAGGTTGACACGGGTGACGGTATCGTAATCCACCGCGCTCAGGCGCAAGCTGAGTTCCGGGGCGAGGGTGCGTAACATGCGCTCGGCATGGCGGGCGGGTGCGGCTACGATCAGCGCAGCCGCTTCCAGCATCAGACCGTTTTCGAGGCAGATCATGAAGCGCCCATCCAGCGAGCCGAGGCTGCTCACCGCCATGCGGCGCAACACTGTGCCGTTTACCTGTGCTGCCAGCGCATCCACTACGCTCTGTGTCCCGCCGCGCAGCGTCACCAGATGCCGGCGGCTGGCTTCGTGGGCGGTGATGAGCGTGTCGCTCAAGCCGAGCGAGTCGAGGAAATCCCACGAGTCGGATTTGGGGAAGGCGAACGCGCCGCCGTCCATCACAAAGCCGGCCTCGGTTTCGGTGAGGATTGAACCGCCGAGGCGCGGTTTCACTTCGATCAGACGATAGGGGATGCCCAGTCGTTCCAGTTCGGCTGCCGCCGCCAATCCACTCAATCCGCCGCCGACGATGACCACATCGCGCATGGTTTCTCCTTCGCGGATGTTGTGTACAGAATATCGCCGATTGTACCCCATCTCCTCACGAGGGCGGTTGCCCGATGGACAACCGCGACCTACGGGTGCAACAAGCTTTCGAGCGCATCCAGAAACACGCGCTCCCCATCGAACTGGCGATAGATCAGGTCACTTTCGCGCTGGCGGTAGCGTTTTAACTGGCTGAAAAACTGACTGAGATAGGCTTCGGTCAGGCGCGGGGCGGCACAGCCCATCCCCGCCTGCGCGACGATGTGCGCGTTCAACTGCTGTTCGTAGTGGGCGAAGGGCAGCAAGAACAGTGGTAGCCGCAGATACAATGCCTCCGAGATCAGGTTGTGTCCGGCGGTGCTGA
>CAIVEA010000867.1 GCA_903904765.1 uncultured Chloroflexota bacterium | reverse complement strand
TTTTGTAAATTTCATGACTTGGATGACTTTTTAATCCTGGATATACCGTTTTGATACCGTCTTTTTCAAATCGTTCGGCTAAATATTGAGCATTATAACTATGTTGTTTGATACGAATATGTAAAGTTCGCAGGTTTTTCATAACACTGGCTGAACGTAAACTATCCATTGTTGGTCCTAAAAGCATACTTGCTCCGTTATTCACATTTTTCAAACTGCCAAAGGTATAAAGTTGCTTCAAAATCAGGCTGGGAATGACCACCGGAAGGCTGCTCATGTGCAAAAAACCTTTCTCAAAACCTTATTATGCAAAGTGTAAACAATCCCTCCTGAATGGGCAAACGAAAAGAGCGCCTATCACAGCGCCCTTCGTCATCATCCATACAAGGAGGCGGGAACTCACTCGGCTTTTTCGATGCCGCTTTTGAGCGTCGCCAGCTGCACTTGATGTGCCCGCAGCGCAGATTCTTGGGCAGCATAGCGCTTCGCCAGCACATCGAGGCGGCTGTAGATGGGCATCAGCACTTGCTGACCGTACTGCGTCAGGCGGGTGCGTTCCTTCTGCGTCAGACCGTCCAGCGCCTGATGGTACGAACCCTGAAGTTCGTCAATACGCCGGTTCAAGTCATTCTTCGTATCACGAATGACGCGGCGCAGGTAGCGCACGGCAAAGAACCCGCCACCCACCAGCAGCGGCGCACCGACGATGAACGCAGGCAGCGCCAGTGGTGCGGCGGTACTGATGACCGGCCCGGCAGGCAGAAGTGCCAGAATGACCAGCACGATTCCACCAAGCGTCGCCAGTGACGAGGTGGTGAATCCCGCGCCGTTCGTCTCAAAGATGTCCTGCATCTCGTTCACGATTTGACCGCTGGAATAATTCTTGAGTTCGCTTTCCGCGATTTTGATGGCCTCTTGCAACGCCTCGCGTTGTTCGGCATACACACCCGCATCCAGCGCGGTCACTTCCTGATCGAGCAGATCGCGTAGTTGATTCAAGCGTTCCACCACGCTGCGCCAGTATAGGCGACTGCTATCCACTACCGCATTGATGTAACCGTTGGTCGCCTCGCCCACATCGCGCAGCGCCCGCCCGATCACCACTTCCTGAAACTCGGCTTGCAGGACTTCCGCTTTGGCGGTGCGTCCCACCTTCCGCACTGAAAGGTTCTGGTCAATGAACGCCATGCCGCGCTGCCGCATCCCATCGAACACCGCATCCAACTCGGCGCGGGCGGCCTTCATCTGCGATTGCAGCCCCAGCGACTGCTGTTCCAGTTCGCGCTGTACTTCCTTCACCTTGGTGGTGTCGGCTGTCACCAGCGCGGCGTTCTTCTGCACGGTGGCATGACAATCATTTAGCAGGCGTTCGGCCATCGCCAGTTGCGCCACCAGTTTCTGCTTAGCGGGGGGCGTTTCGGCAAGCACGCCGCGCAGATGGGCGCGTAAACCTTCCATCCCGCCCGGATCGCCAATGATCGGGCTGCCGGACTTGGCGGCGTTGAGCGCCTCTTTCGCGGATACCATGAACAGCAGCGGACGCATGTTAAGCATCTCGTCCACCTGTCGTTCGATGAAGCGCCGCACCTCGGTCAGTTCTGCGGGTTGCAACAGGTCAGTCTGATTGACCACCAGCAGCACCTTCTTGCCGTAGTTCTTTGCCAGTTCCAGATACAGGCGCTCGGTTTCGGCAAAGGCGCGTTTGGCGGACACGACAAAGATCACCAGATCACTGCGGTGCAAAAAAGATTTCGCCGTCTTTTCGTGCTTCTGAAAGACCGACCCCACTCCGGGGGTATCCACCAGCGCCACGCCCGCTGCGCCTGTGTTGGGATGCGCCCATTCGCGGATGCCATCAGCGCGGGTGACGGGCTTGCGATTCGGCTGTTCGGCATAACGGATCAGTTCGATCACTTCGGTGGTGGGCGTAATGCCCATCGGCAGCAAAGAATCGCCCAGCAGCGCGTTGATGAAGGTGGATTTACCCGCGTTGAACTCGCCGATCACCACCACCAGATAGAACATCTCGCGCAAATCCTGCGCCACATCCAGCAGGCGCTGACGATCTTCCTGCGCGGATGCGCCCACATCAGCCAGCGTCGCGCCAATATCGGTCAGCAGCCGAACCTCCGATTCACGAAGGGCTGCCAACGTTCCGTCAAGGCTGCTCATGAATCCTCTCTATCCACCGACAGCACGCAATACGCAAGCTGCCGATTTATCGGTAATTCGTTCGGCGGACGGACTAAAATAGGCTTTTCTTGCCCAGTCCGGCCAGTTCTTTCTCGATGCTGCCGATTTCCTGTTCGGCAGCGACCAGCTTTTGAAGCTGAGTCGTTTGGATTTGCGTCTGTGCCTCGATCAAACGGGTCAGCGGTTGCACCGTGTCACGGCGCAAGCGCATCCCGTACTCAATCTGCTGATCGGCAGCTTTGGTCAGCGCATCCACATAGCGCCCCTGCACCTTCAACAGGCGGGTGGTGTGCGCCGCTTGCAGCATTCGCCCGCGCAACGGCATGTACAGCAACCCGAAGATGCCCACCCCGATCAAGAACAGCAGCAGCAGAATCTTGTCTTGAATCTTTTCCATCGGCACGTTCAGCACCACAATACCGAACACCACCAGCAAAATCTCGAACGTCGCCATATACAGCATGGCGTTGCGGAGCGCCTGTTCCAGCCGTCCGGTTTCCACCTGCCGCGCTTCGTCCTCCAGCGCCGCCAGATCAGCGCGAACAGTTTGCAGAGCGCTACGGTCATACTTCAGCGGCGGCTGCACATCCCCGATGACCTTGCTCTTGATGGCAGTCGGCAACGCATCAATTTCGCGGCGGGCGTACTTCACCAGATCATCAATATCCTGAACGTCTTTGCCTTCTAGACGGGGCGCAAGTTTTTCAGAAATCGTGGGCAGCGCCTGAATCGGCTCTAGCGCCTTATGCTGCTCAAAAGCCGCCTGTGTATAGGCTTTACCGCCGCGCCGGATGATGCCGGACAAGCCGATCAGTTCCAGCACGCCACCCCAGATGGAACGCGCCGCATTCCCGAAGCGGAAAGTATCTTCAATCGCCAGACTGCCACGCTCGGCGGCGGTGGTGAACTGAGCGCCAATCTCGGCGTTGATGTCGCGCACGATTTTCTCTTGATCGCGCTTCTGGGCAGCCAACTGCTGGTCAATATTACTGGCGATTCCCTGATACTGGTCGAGTGCCGACTGATTTGTCCGTACCGCCGTCAGCGCCGCCTGATT
>CAIVEA010000866.1 GCA_903904765.1 uncultured Chloroflexota bacterium | reverse complement strand
GTTTTTACCTCACCGGATGATTGGAGCAAGGGTTTGAGCAAGGCTTCGCGTTCGTCCCATTTCAGCACAGGCTGTGGGGGCGCGGGCATGATATTCTCACGTGGTTTACGGATATTGAACGGAAAGATGCGATGTTGAAGCTGGTTGGTCATGCGGTGGCGTGCCAGATAGAAATACACGCCACCAATGGTGCGCCGCCGCGAGTCATCAGGCAGCATCAGGCCGCCGCTGGCTTCCACTTCCAGCGTTTCATGCAAAATGTCGCGGGCAAACGTTGCTCCGCAATATTCCACAATGAGCCGAATCTGGCGGCGTGGCTTTTCATCCACCTCATTTAGTGCAGCGATGAGTTCCTCTGCGACAGCCTGAATTTCTTCAGGGGGTGTTTCGGGAGTAGGGGAGATCGGACTATTTGGCGGTGCAATCATACAACCTCAACGAATCTCGAAATGTGCAAATTCTCCGGTGGGAGTGAACCATTTAACTTCAACGTCACTCACTCGTGCCGCCAGCGGGCCACGATGCAGGAATACCAGCAATTCTTCTAGCGCGGTGGCTTCGCCTTCTGCTACCACTTCCACCGAACGGTCAGGCAGGTTACGCACCCATCCGCTGACTCCGACTTCATTGGCACGTTGCAAGGTGTAGTAGCGAAAGCTCACGCCCTGCACTTTGCCGCACACAATGGCATGGAAACGTTTATGCGTATTCGACATCACAACCCGCATCGGGAACTAGCTTTTCATAAATGTGATTATAGTCGCTATCCGTTAAATCCTCACCTTAATGATTGGACTTGGTTTTCGTGTATTCCCGTCTGGAACAAGACGGTAGAATGGATGTTATGCTCTGTAAGCCTTAGATGCTACTGCGCTATTGGCGAATGGTCAGTTTTTGAGGATGAATTGATAGTTATCTGTTGATGATTTGATTGCCACAAGTGCCGATGAGGAAATCCAGTATGTTAGCGATTGTTCGTTCCTGCGCCATCATCGGCCTTGAGGGCTGCCTCGTAGATGTGGAGGTGGATTTTAATCCCCGTGCGGGCTTACCCAGTTTCAACATCGTCGGCTTGCCCGATAACGCGGTGAAGGAAAGCCGCGAACGGGTGCGGGCAGCCATCAAGAACAGCGGCCTGCAATTCCCGAACAAAGCGTATGTGGTCAATTTGTCCCCAGCGGATTTACCCAAGCACGGGCCATCGTATGATCTGGCGGTGGCGGTGGGTGTGCTGGCCGCCACCGATCAAGTGCCGCTGGAAAGCCTGTCGAACACCCTTTTTCTGGGTGAACTGTCGCTGGATGGCACGGTGCGCCATGTGAAAGGCGTGCTGCCGCTGGCCTATTCCGCCTATCAAGCGGGCATTCAGACGCTGGTGGTGGCGGCTGAAGATGCGCGGCAGGCGGCGCTGGTGGAAGGTTTGCAAGTCATTCCGGTGCGGACGCTGGGCGAACTGGTGGAGCATCTCTATGGCTTGAACCCGATCCCGCCACAGCAAACCGAACCGCTACAAATTCAAGATGCATCCGGCTTGCCAGAAGGCATTGTGGACTTTGCCGACATCAAAGGGCAGGAGCATGTCAAGCGGGCGCTGGAGATCGCGGCGGGCGGCAACCACAACATTCTGCTGTCGGGGTCGCCGGGGGTGGGCAAGACGCTGCTGGCGCGGGCTGTGCCGGGGATTCTGCCCAAGCTCACGCTGGACGAGGCGCTGGAGGTGACACGCATTTATTCGGTGGCGGATTTGCTGGAAGGCGATCATCCCCTCATTCAAGATCGTCCGTTCCGCGCACCGCATCACACCATCTCGCAGGCGGGTCTAGTGGGCGGCGGTTCGATACCCCGTCCGGGCGAGATCAGCCTTTCGCACCGGGGGGTGCTGTTCATAGACGAGATTGTGGAGATGGGGCAGAAGGTGCTGGAAGTGTTGCGGCAGCCGATTGAGGACAAAATCGTGACCATCAGCCGCGCCAAAGGTAGCCTGACGTTTCCCGCCAACTTCCTGCTGATCGCCGCCATGAACCCCTGTCCGTGCGGGTATTATGGCGATACGCAACGCGCTTGCACCTGTTCCCCGACCATGATCGGGCGCTATCAGGGGCGGCTGTCCGGCCCGCTGCTCGACCGGATTGATATTCACCTCGATGTGCCGCGTGTAGATTACGACAAGCTGATGAGCGCCGGACGCGCCGAGTCTTCGGCGGCGGTGCGGGCGCGGGTGGAGACAGCACGCCAGCGGCTGCGCGAACGCTTCCGCAACCATCCGGCGCTGCATGCCAATTCGGATATGGGTGTGAGTGAGATCGCACAACTGTGCGTGGTGTCGCCGGAAGGCCGCCAACTACTGGAGCTTTCGGTGAAACGGATGCAGTTAGGTGCGCGGGCATACCATCGCGTACTCAAGCTCAGCCGCACGATTGCCGATCTGGGCGGCAGCGACCGGATTGAAGTGCCGCATGTGGCGGAGGCGTTGCAATACCGCCCCCGCGCCAGCAGCTAAATTTAGCGATCCAACACACCGAGCAAAATCCAACCGATTGAGCCATCCGGCAGGCGAATTTGCGCCCACCCGATGGCCTCTTCCGTTTGCAGGATTTGCACCACCGTCCCCGATGCCACCTGTCCGACCAGCTTGAAGCCGGGGCCAGCGCCGCTGCGGAGGTTCGCCAGACTGCCGTTCTGGGTACGCACAATCGCCTGCGGGATAGGCGTGAATGTTGGCGTGAGCGTTGGGCGCGGTGTGGGCGTGGGAGTCTGGGTGGGCGTGGCCTGTGACGTAGGCGTAGGCTCTAGCGTGGGAATAGTGCCGTTGTCGCACTGCGGATTTACGCGGTACTGGGTGCGTTCCTGACAGTTGATGGTGCGGATGAGGCGATTGTTGTATACCCAGTTGACGGTATTCTCGACCGATTCGACGCTCCAGCCGATGATGCCATCACGCAGGTTGTCGGAAATCGAGTAGGCAATCCCGCCGCGAGGGTCGAACACGATCTGGCGCACGGGCGCGGTGTGTCCGATGTACTGACGGATAGTTTGCCCGTTGGTGGTGTCCCACAGGATGAGCGTGTTATCCAGCGAACCTGTCAGCGCGAACAACCCATCCGGGCTGAACACGGCGGCGGTCACGTCCGCCTGATGACCCACCAGCGTGTACAACTGTGCGCCGCTGGCGACATCCCAGATGATGGCGGTGTTGTCCGGTTCGCTAATCGCGGCGATGATGCGGCCATTGTCCGGGCTGTAGGCGAGGCTGTTGATCGTGCCGGACTGAATGTTCGTATCCAGCACAACGCGCCCTTCGATCAAATCCCGAACTATCACGCGCTGATCGGTGGCATAGGCTACATACTCGTTGTTGGGGCTGGGGGCGATCCAGTTTGCAGCGGCGCGGAACAGCGTTTGTTCTTGCCGACTGTACAGGTCAAGGCGGCGAACCTCGTTGTTGTAGACATAGTAGAACAGCGTCCCGTCCGGGCTGAAGGCCATGCCGCTTACGCGCGACGCATCCTCCACCGGGAAGATGTACAGGCGCTCCTGCTTGTCCAGATCGAACAGCACCATGCCCTCGGCGCTGGTGACGACGGTATTGGGCTGGGTCGGGTTGAAGACCACCTGATATTGCTGGCTGGTGAACTGCCGCTTATTGCGGTCTTCTTTGCCAGTGGTGAGGTCGTAGACCCCCAAGCTCTGGTTGCCAAAGGCCACGAATGCCCGCGTGCCATCGCCGCTGATGCCCAGCGCATCCAGCGATTGCACATTGGTTTCGGTGCGGCTGACGATGTTCAAATCACGGGTTCCGATGTCCCACAGACGCACGTTGCCGTCGCTGCTGGCGCTAAAGGCATACGTCAGATTGGCGCTGAAGCCTACCTGCAAAATGGGCGCTTGATGCCCTTTGAACTGCCGCAGTTGTGCGTAGGTGGTCACATCCCACAGCGTCACCACATACTGACGGCTGAAGCGTCCGCCCACCAGCAAGCGTGAATCGTCTGCGCTGAAGGTCAGGCTATCCACATCCCAACTGTTCGGGTCAACAATTTTGGAGTCGAACGTGCCAAGCAATTCGCCAGTGCTGATGCTCCAGTGTTCCAAGCGCCGATTGGTAACGACAAAGCTTTTATCCGGGTTGTAGGCGCGGGATTCGATGAACACTGCCATTGAACGCCCGTCATGGCTGAAGGCGACAGCCTGCACCCAATCCTCGGCGTTGTTGCCGCGTTGGAAGGTGCGTTGTTTCACGCCGGAATCGGCATCGTACAGCGAGATGAAATTGTTTGGCCTGCCGCCTGTGATGCCGATCTCTCCGTTGGGGCTGATGGCGCGGTAGGTGTCCGTCGGGCTGCGGAACGCAGGCGTAACCCCGTTGCGGAACACGCCAATTTTGCCTTCGGGGTCTACAAAGTCATACGAGAAGGCTTCGGTTCCGTTGGCGTTGAAGGTCACACGGAACACGGGTGAGGGGTGCGGCGTGGGCAGTTCCGCCAGTAGCGTACCTTCATCCACATCCCATAGACTCGCTATGCCGTTAGCATATCCGGCGATTACACGCGGTTTTTCCGGGCTGTAGTCCAGCGCCAGAATTGCCCCATTGGGGCGATTCATGGAATGGCGCAAGACACCTGTACCCGTATCCCATACCAGCAGTTGTCCCCGGCGCGTCCCCGCCACGATGCGCTGCCCGTCCGGGCTGAGCGTCATGGTGGTGATGGTGTCACCTGCTTCCAACTGGAACAACCGCTGGCGCGTGGCTGGTGACCATACTTCTACCGTTGTGCCAACCGCCATGACGAAATACTGCTCATCGGGCGTGAAGGTTTGATAGCCGGAAGCATCCACCGCGATGAAGGTGTCGGGGTCAATCAACTCCTTATTTTCGCGGGAAGGGTAGGGGGCGAAATTCTGATCGGTGCTGAAATACTGCGAGGCGTGGCTGCCTTCCAAACTCAGGCGCACGGTATACGGGATGGCTTCGTTCAGGATACGCTGCGTTTCGCCTAGCGCGGGGTTCAGACGATAGGCTTCTAGCACCAACGCAATCGCTAGGTCGGGATTGCCCGCATCAAGGAGCGTCTGGGCGCTGCGGACATGGCGCAGTGCGTCCGCGATGCTGCGCTGCGAATTGACTTCTTGTTCGACGAAGGCCAGTGTGGGCGCAACACCCGCGATTTGCGTTTCGGCGCTGGCGAGTGTGGGCTGCACTCCATCAATTTCGGATTGGGCGGCGGTGAGCGTAGGGCGCACGGCGGCGACGCTGGT
>CAIVEA010000865.1 GCA_903904765.1 uncultured Chloroflexota bacterium | reverse complement strand
CAGCAGCAGCGCCCGATCCATCTGAATATCCAGCGTCAGGTAGAAGTGCGGGATGGTCGTCTTGCTTTCGACCATGCGCGCCGCCGTCGCCCGCCGGATTTTGCTCAATTTGCGGCGCGTTTCGCCCGCTGCGGGGGCTAGTTGCGGTTGTGCCGCCAGAGCCGCCGCAATATCACGCTTGATGATGCGCCCGTTGGGGGCGCTGCCTGTGATGCGGTTGAGGTCGAGGCCGTGCTGCCGTGCCAGTTTGCGCGCCACCGGGGACACATCCAACCGCGCAGGTTTGGCGGGGGCAGGTTGCGCCGCCCGTTCCACATCCTCTTTGGTCACGCGCCCACCGGGGCCAGTGCCGCTGATCGCGCCAATATCCAGCCCGCGCTCCTGCGCCAAGCGCAGCGCCACCGGCGAGGCTTGCACCCGCGTTTCAGGGGTTCGGCTCTCGCTGGCAGCAGCGGCGGGGACGGATGCGGACGCTACAGGCTGTTCGACGGACTCGGCAGACTCGATGAAACCCAGCACCGCGCCGACGGCGGCTTTTTGCCCCGCCGCCACACAAATCTCCGCGATTCGTCCGCTGGCAAACGCCTCAATCTCGACGTTGGCCTTGTCGGATTCGATCTCGATCAACGGTTCGCCGCGCTTGACCACCGCGCCTAACGGTTTCAGCCAGTTCAGGACAGTCCCCTCGTCCATCCCCTGCCCCATGCGCGGCATGATGACTTCAATACGCATGACACATGCTCCCGGTTAGGACAGGTACAACGACGTTTTCACGGCGCTGATGATGTCGGGAACGGAGGGTAAAACGTAATTTTCCATGTCCGGCTGGAAGGGCAGCGGCACGTTGCGGGAACACACGCGCTCAATCGGCGCGTCCAGATCGCCAAAGGCGCGTTTCTGCACCATCGCGGCCACTTCCGCCGCCCACCCGCAGCGTTCCACGCCTTCATTGACCACCACCAACCGGTTCGTCTTGGCAACGGATTCCAGAATGGTCGCCTCATCCAGCGGGACGAGGGTGCGCGGGTCAATCACTTCTGCCGAAATGCCCTCCGCCGCCAGTTGTTCCGCCGAATCCAGCGCGAGCAGCACCATGCGCGAATTGGCGACGATGGTCACATCCGTGCCGCGCCGCTTGATGTCCGCCACGCCGAACGGAATGGTGTACTCGGCATCCGGCACGAAGCCTTTGGTCATGTACAGGTTCTTATGCTCGATGAAGAACACTGGATCATTCATGCGAATGGCGGTTTTGAGCAGCCCTTTGGCATCATACGGCGTGGAAGGATGAGCTACGAACAGCCCCGGCACATGGCACAACCATGATTCGAGGCTGTTGCCGTGCTGCGCCGCGCTGGAACGCCCGCCGCCGCCTTGTGCGCGGATGACCAGCGGCACTTGCGCCTGCCCCCCACTCATGTAACGCACTTTGGCGACCTGATTCACCACCGCGTCCATCGCCCGCATCACGAAATCCAGATATTGCAGTTCCGCCACCGGACGCAACCCGGTCAGTGCCGCACCCAGCGCCGCCCCGATGATCGATTCTTCGGCAATCGGCGTGTTAATCACGCGATCATTGCCATACACGTTGCTCACATTGAGCGTGGTCTTGTACGCGCCGCCCCAAGGGTCGCGCAAGTCCTCACCGATGAGGAACACGTTCGGGTCGCGCCCCAGTTCCTCGAACATCGCATCACGAATAGCATCGCGGAAAGCGATCTCGCGCCCTGCCACAGCGGGCGCTGCTCCTGTTACGCTCATGGCCTCACCCCTTGCAGCGCCATCTGCCCTAGCACATCATCCACATACAAATCTTTGAGGGCATCGGTGGGTGCGGGCTTGGGCGCAGCTTCCGCCGCCACCACCGCCACATCTATCAGCGCCTTTTCTTCGCCCTCAATCGCATACAGTTCGACTTCGGTGGCGAAACCGGCCTCCACTATGCGCGTTCGATGGCGCACAAGTGGGTCACGCGAGCGCCACGACTCGATCTCGTCTTTTGGCCGCCATGTGCCGGGATCACCAATGTTATGCCCGTACCAGCGGTAGGTTTCGCAATCTATGAAGGTCGGCCCTTCGCCGCGCCGCCCCCGCGCCGCTGCCGCACTGACGGCTTCGTACACTGCCAGCACATCGTTGCCGTCCACGCGCACCGCCGCCATGCCATAGCCCCGCGCCCAATCCACCACATCCACGATGCCGGTATGCTCCACCAGCGGGGTCGACTCGGCGTAACGGTTGTTCTGGCGCACAAAGATCATCGGCAAGCGCCACAGCATGGACATATTCATGCCCTCGTGCAGCGGGCCGCTGCCTGTCGCGCCGTCGCCGAAAAAGGCCAGCGCCACCTGATCGGTTTTGCGGTAGCGAATGGAGAGCGCCGCGCCCACAGTGATCGGCACGCCCGCCGCGATGATGCCGTTCGCGCCCAGAATGCCCTGACTGAAATCCGCGATGTGCATCGAACCGCCCTTCGCGTGGCACGATCCGGTCACGCGCCCGAACAGTTCCGCCATCGCCCGTTCCACGCTCACGCCTTTGGCGATGGTATCGCCATGTCCGCGATGCGTGCTTGCCGTATAGTCGTCCGCCCGCAGCGCAAGGCACGCACCCGCCGATACGCCTTCCTGCCCGATGGACAGGTGCAGGAAACCGGGCAGCTTGCCCGCCATATACAACTCGGATGCCGTGCGCTCAAACAACCGGATTCGGGTCATCACCCGGTACAAACGCAGCCATAGTTCTTGGCTCATCATCGGGTTCTCATTTCCACAAATTTGCCGAAACAATCTTTTTCAATCACAAGGTATCCCGATCAATCGCATTTGTCAACAAGATCAATCATGTTCACGCAGCTATTTGACTTTTTTTGATTGATCGTGGTAGATTTTGTTTTATTGCAGTCGTACATCATGTTCGGGCGTATGTGACCT
>CAIVEA010000864.1 GCA_903904765.1 uncultured Chloroflexota bacterium | reverse complement strand
GTGGCATATTGACCTCATCTGCTTATCAAAACTTGCCTTACATGATTGAATGGGGAATTTTGGTGCAAAACTTCCCATAGTTAATCGGAATAAATATTGACCAAATTAAGGTTCATTTGTTGGAGTTGTTTCCACCAATTTAGCTGTATTCTACCCCCAAACAAGCAAATGGTCGAGCAAATAATCGCCCACAATGCGAACATCCGTGCTACGATGCCTATGAATGACCGTGTATGACCTTTGCGGAGGTGTCGTGTGTTCAACTGGCTTTCGGAACAGTTCTCCAAACGGCGCGGCCTGCGCCCTCCCGCCCATCTGCCTGTGCTGGCGGCGCACAACACGTTTGCTGGCGCGGATTTGGCACAGGCAGCGGCTCAAGCGCGGGTGTATCAGCAGTCGCCTTGGGTGTATATCGCTGTCAACCGCATCGCGGAGGCCGCCGCGCTCGTCCCGCTGCGGGTGCAGCGGCGCAGCGTGGATGCGGCACAACCGATGACCGTGCATCCACTGGAGCGCCTGCTGACAGCGCCCAACCCACACCTCAGCGGCTTCGAGTTGATCGAGCAAACGGTGGGGCATCTGGAACTGACGGGCGATGCTTACTGGTTTCTGGCGGGCGATAGCGATGGACAACCCGCCGAAATCTGGCCGTTGCGCCCGGATCGCGTGTCCATCGCGCCCGATCCCGAAGCGTATGTGCGCGGCTACCTGTACGAGGTGGACGGACGGCGTGTACCGCTACTGCCCGCCGAAGTGGTGCATTTCCGCCGCTGGCATCCCGCCGACGACTATTACGGCCTATCGGCGCTGGAGGCAGCGCGACTGGCGGTGAGCAGCGATCGAGCGATGGCGGAGTGGAATCGCAGCACCTTCGGGCGCGACAACGGCGTGCCTGCCGGAATCGTCACCATTAAAGACATGATCTCCGATGCGGATTTGCAGCGCATCCAGCGCGAATGGCGCGAGAGTTACGGCGGCCCGCAGCGGCGCACGGCCTTCCTGCGCGGCGAGAATATCCAGTGGCAGCACATCGGCCTCAGCCACCACGAACTGGATTTCCTGAAAGGACGGCTGGCGCACCGTGACGAAATTTTGAGCATCTTCGGCATTCCGGTGGGGCTGCTGAGCGAGAATGCCACCGAAGCCAACGCCACAGTAGCCGAACGACAGTTCATCGAACGGACGCTGTGGCCTAAGCTGGTACGTATCGCGCAGAAGATCAGCGCCGACCTGCTGCCCTTCTGGGATGGCGATTATGTCGCAGCCTTCGAGGACATCCGTCCGACGGACTCGCAGGCGCGGCTGGACGAGATTCAGGCTGCCTATCCGGTGTTGAGCGTGAACGAAATCCGCGCCCGCTATTTCGGGCTGTCGGCGGTGGAGTGGGGCGACCGACCCGCCAGCAGCGCCGCAACCGCGCCGCCAACCCCCACCGCATGAGGGCGGTTAGGGAACACTTGCACTCTAACGGACAACATGCTAAAGTTTGTTAGCGGTTTGTAATGTTCTGGTTTGTACGCACACACCATTCAGGCGAGAAGGGGTGATCGGTATGGCAGAGAAAGTTCTCATCATTGATGATGAAGAAGCGACTGTACAACTGATCTCATTGCTGCTGGAACGACGCGGTTATGAGACGATCAAAGCCTATCGCGCCGAAGATGGCCTGCGGAAAGCCTATCGCCATCAGCCCGATCTGGTGCTGCTGGACATCATGATGCCGGATATGGACGGCTGGGAAGTGTGCCGCCGCCTGCGCGAGATGTCCGATGTACCGATCATTTTCCTCACCGCCCGCGCTGAAGTGCGCGATGTGGTGCGCGGTCTGGAAATGGGCGCGGACGATTACATTGTCAAACCGTATGAAAATGACGAACTCGTAGCGCGTGTGCGGGCGCACCTGCGCCGTTCACCGCGCCCGAACATCAGCGAAGAACTGGTATTCAACGGCGGTGACTTCCGCGTGAACTTCATGAACCGCGAAGTGTGGGTACGCAACGATCTGAAGCACCTTACGCCCAAAGAGTTCAACCTGCTGGGTGTGCTGGTACGCAACGCGGGGCGCGTGGTCACACGGGCGGAACTGGTCACGGAAGCGTGGGGCGAGGAATACAGCGATGCGATTGACAGCCTGAAGTTGTACGTCCATTATCTGCGGCAAAAGGTGGAAGTAGACCCCGATCATCCCGAATATATCATGACGCTGCGCGGCGTGGGCTACCGCTTCGTCAACCGCTAACGCTATCAATCACGACCTG
>CAIVEA010000863.1 GCA_903904765.1 uncultured Chloroflexota bacterium | reverse complement strand
CGGAAACCGCGCCAGATGGCATAGCTCATCAAGGGGTTCATCTGATCGGGGTTGGAGGTCTGACGGTCAAAGGTCTGGAAAATCAGGGTTTCGTTGCGCGGGGTTCCAACATCGGTCATTTCCTGTGCGGAAACAACGGAAATGCTGGCGGCAAGCAACGCCAATAGAACGAACAGAAGAAGGCTTTTTCTCATCGTATAACTCCTTGAATTTGCCATGTCTGTACACAGCCAAGAACAACCTGTTTTAGAGCGTCTGGTGGGTTTTGTATCGGACAGCCTCCTTACATCACATGAGTTTCAAGTGGTAATGTAGTCCAGTGACGATGCGTTTCTCCGCATCAGCGGGGATGAGACGCTTCGGGTGGGATATTTTCTAATCGGTTGTTGCAGTCAGTAATTCAAGTTTCCGCATGAATAAATATTCAGGTCTGATATTTCATTCAAAATCATTGTATCCTTTAGCCATAGAAATGTCAAGCAATCGCTGAAATAGGGGCAAATACGGAGGCTATACCTCTCATCCCCTACCCGTATGGTCAGCGCCGATTTGCGGTACAACCAGTAAAGGAGGACATTCGGAACATTCACGCTCAATCTCGATGATTATTGTCGTTTGCAGCAAAGAGCAATCTAAAGGAGAACATTCATGACCACAGTCATTCCACAATGGGGCATTTTTGAACTCAGCCTGAACAGTGCCAGCACCGGTAATCCTTTTGTAGATGTATCGTTCTCGGCTCAATTCCAGCAGGGCGACGAACAATTCAAGGTCAGCGGCTTTTACGACGGCGGGGATGTCTACCGGCTGCGCTTCATGCCGCCCACGCAGGGCGAATGGCAGTACCAGACCAGCAGCAACCTCGCCGCGCTCAACGGGTTGCAAGGGAGCTTCACCTGCGCCGCGCAGGAATCGGGCAATCGCGGTGTGGTGCGCGTCCATAACCAGTTCCACTTCGCCTATGACAGCGGCAAGAGCTTCTATCCCTTCGGCACAACCTGCTATGCGTGGATTTATCAGACCGAAGCACAGCAAGAGCAGACCATCCAATCGCTGCAACAGGCGAACTTCAACAAGATTCGCATGTGCGTGTTCCCCAAGCACTACCCCTACAACGCCGCCGAACCCACCGTGTATCCCTTCGAGAAAAACGCGGACGGCAGCAACGATTACACCCGTTTCAACCCCGCCTTCTTTCAGCACTTTGAAAAGCGCGTGGCACAGTTGGGTGCGCTCGGCATCGAGGCCGACATCATCATCTGGCATCCCTATGATCGTTGGGGCTACTCAAAAATGGATGCGGAGAGCGATTATCGCTACCTGCGCTATCTCATCGCCCGCCTGAGCGCCTATCACAACGTCTGGCGGTCGCTGGCGAACGAGTATGATTTCATGCTCAAAGATAAGCCGATGGAACGTTGGGATCGCTTCTTCCAGATTTTGATGGAAGAAGACCCGCACCAGCACCTCCGCAACATCCACAACGGCGATGTAAATATGAACTACGACCACACCAAGCCGGGTGTAACGCACGTCTGCATCCAGAACTGGGATACCAAACGCACCACACAATGGCGTGAGGAATATCAGAAACCCGTCATCAATGATGAATTTGAATACGAAGGCAACATTCCGCTGCCATGGGGCAACATCAGCGCAGAGGAAGAAGTGCATCGGTTCTGGATTACCGTGACTCGTGGCGGCTATGCCGGACATGGCGAAACCTACGAGCATCCGCAAGACCTGCTCTGGTGGTCGCATGGCGGCATCCTGCACGGCGAAAGCTGGAAGCGCATCCGCTTCATGCGCTCCATCGTCGAAGAAGGGCCGGAAGGCGGTCTTGACCCATTCCCGGCAGAATGGGTATGGTCAAGGGTGTCCGGCGGCAAAAACGGGGACTACCGTCTGATCTATCTGGGCGAACACCAACCGCTGACATGGTGGTGGGGGCTGCCAGAAGGTGATAACTTCGACATTGACATCATTGACACATGGAACATGACGATCACACCGGGACATCTGCGCCCGATGCGTGTGCTAAACGGACTGGAGCAATACCCGTTCGCACTCCCGCCGCACGAAATTGTACTCCCCGGCAAGCCGCACCTTGCCATCCGTATCCGCCCACGCGGGTAAGCGGAGCAGTCTGGTCTGTGGTGTGGTCTGTGCTAGAATTGCGGGACATTCCTGCACGATCAGACCACACACGACCAAGCCGCCGAGGAGATTGCCATGCTGTATTCCAAGAATGCGGCGACGTTAGAGGAGATGCGCTTTCTGGCAAAAGTAGCGTATCTCTACTATGAACAGAATCAAAAACAGTCGCAGATCGCCGAACAACTCGACATCTCGCAGGCTACAGTATCGCGCCTGCTCAAACGCGCCGAAGATATTGGCATCGTTCGCATCAGCGTGAGTATGCCTTCGGGCGTATACCCCTCGTTGGAAAGCGAACTGTGCGCTCGTTACGGCTTAAAAGCGGCAGTGGTGGTGCATTGCGACAACGATGATGAGGAGATGCTCTTTCATCACATCGGCAGCGCCGCTGCCTACTACGTCGAAACCACGCTCAGTCGCAACGAAGTGGTCGGCCTCTCCTCATGGAGTTCGGCACTGCTGGCGATGGTGAACGCCATGCACCCGCTAGATAGACCCATCGGGACGAAGGTCGTGCAGATACTCGGCGGAATGGGCAACCCGTCCGCCGAGTCTTACGCCACCCGCATCACCGAACGCTTTGCCAGTCTGGTGCATGGTGAGGCGACCTACCTGCCCGCGCCCGGTGTAGTCGGCTCCAAAGTGGTGCGCGACCAGCTCATCACCGATCAGTTCGTCAATCAAACCATTTCACTGTTTGACCATGTGACACTGGCGCTGGTCGGCATCGGCAGCGTCGCGCCGTCTAAACTGCTGGCGAGCAGCGGCAACGTGTTCTCCAAAACGGAACTGGAAGAATTGCGCGACTTAGGCGCAGTCGGGGATATTTGCCTGCGCTTCTTCGATCAGGAAGGCAACCCGATCACCACGCACGATGATCGCGTCATCAGCATTTCGCTCGACCAACTCAAGCGCGTCAAGCGTACTGTGGGCGTGGCGGGCGGTGCGCGTAAAGTGGAGGCCATCCGGGGGGCGCTGCGGGGCAAGCACATCAACGTACTCATCACTGACCAGATCACCGCGCAAGCCCTGCTGTAAACAAAAAGGGGTGAGGGCTTTTTACATTCCCCACCCCTTGAGGTTCCCCTCAAACCCTAACTGTGATGGTAGGTTTGCCAGCCGAAATAGGTGGTAAAGGCTTCGTTGAGCGCCGCCGCCGAATGCGAAGCATTCATCGCCGCATGATGCTCAAATCCGTTCTTGCACACATGCTGCATTAGCTTTTGCAGCCCTTCCACGCGCACCACAGCGCGGCTGCCAAACGTCTCCAGCGGATCATCAATGAACGCCCCATCCCCCACATACGCCTTGATAACCCCGTGACGGTCATCCGTCGTCACGCGGGCATAGCTGAAGGGGCCGGCGGGAGTGCGCCCGACCACCGTGCCATAGGTATTTTCCACACCGAGCGTCGTCCCCAGAATCGGCGCGTTGGACATCTCCATCGAATCGCCGAGGAAAGCCTTCGCCCAGTTACCACAATGGAACAGGACGCACTTATCAGGATCAGCGCCGTAGTTGTTATTCCAGTCCACCAGTGCGCTCGGCGTGTCCGAGGCCAGTTGTAGCGCATACATCGAGGCCACGCCCGTGATGTCCACTTCGCAGGCGCTCGGCATCAGCGACTCGCTCATCATGCTCATCAGCGTACACACGTTCACGCCATAATTCTGTTGCAACGATGTCCAGCACTGAATGGCAGTGGCATTCAAATCGTTGACCTGCATCCAATCGTCAATCACCACGCCCAGTTTGGCCTGCTTGACCACCGCAGGCGGCGGTACTTTGCCCGTGCGGACATACTGGGTGATGCGGCTCAGGCGTTCATTCACCCGGCTGTCCCCGTCCGCCAGCTTATTCGCCCGGTTGAACACTTCCGACAAATCGAGCGTGCTAACCGTCATCCCGAAGGCTTGCAGCAGCTTTTCGCTGTAGCGCGTGGTGTTGAAAGCATTCGGACGCGCACCGATTGCACCAAAGCGGGCATTCTTCAACCCCTTCACCACCCGGCACACACCGAGGAATTGGCGCAGATCGCGCTTGAACGACTCGCTCTTGGGGTAAACCGTGTGTTCCGCCGTCAGTGTGTAGTTGAACCCGTACTGGTACAGGTTATTGCAGACCGAGATTTTCCCGCAAAATGCGTCCCGCCGCCGTTCTACATTGAATTGGCTCAGGTCATCCGGGTAAGCCTGCACCAGAATCGGCACATCCAACCGCGACAGCTTAATCGTGTCTGCCACGCCCTTCTCATCCCCAAAGTTCGGCAGCGTGACCAGAATGCCATCTATACGATCTGCGTTCTGGCGGAACAGTTCGGCACACCGTTTGGCATGTTCCCATGTTTCCACTGCGCCGAGCTTGGTGGCGTGTGCATCCAGAATCACCGCTTCGATGCCCAACTCCGCGAACACATCCAGAACATCCTTACGGCCTTCGCTAATCAGCGCATCAGGAAAAAAATCGCGATTCCCGACGATCACCCCTAACGTCATTTTCTGGCTCATAATCACGCTCACTTTCTGATCTAAATAAGCACTTGCTGAACAGCAATCTGCCATCCGGCATAGTAGGCGCTATAGAGGTCACGATTGGCGCTAGGATGATAAGCGACGGACGGATGCGGCAGCGCCTCCAGATCGGTCAGCGTGCCATAAACGCCCATGCCGAGCAGCCCCGATAGCACCGCGCCCAGCGGGGACAATTCCGCCACCGACGAGGCTTCGACATGCAACCCTGTCACATCCGACGCGAACTGCATCAGGAAATGGTTGTTCACCATCCCGCCGTCGCCATGTACCATCTGCAAGCGAATATTCGCCTCACTACTCATCAAATCCAGCACATCTTTCACCTGATAGGCAATGGACTCCAGCGCAGCGCGTACCACATGCTCACGGGTGGCCGCCGGAGTCAGGCCGACAATCGCGGCTTTGGCATTCGGTTTCCAGTAGGGGGCGCTCAGCCCGACGAAAGCCGGCACGAGATAGACACCGCCATTGTCATCCACCGCCGTCGCCAGCAGTTCGGTTTCACGCGGGTCGTTTATCAGCTTCAGCCCATCTCGCAGCCATGCAATGGTGCCGCCCGTAAAATTGATGAGTCCCTCAAAAGCATACGTGGTCACGCCCTTGAAATGCCATCCAATAGTCGTCACCCCGCCCTGCCCCGACAGCAACATCTGTGCGCCGATATTGAGCAGCACCGACGACCCCGTGCCGAAGGTGATCTTGGCGCTACCGGGTTGGAAACAATGTTCCGCGAACAGCGCGGCCTGTGAATCGCCCATCACGCCACAAATCGGAATCGGAGTCGTGAGCAGCCCGCCGAGCGTCGTCTCGCCAAAGGTGGCACTGCTATCGCGCACCTCCGCCAGCGCATGCGGGGGGATGCCGAACAACGCACACAACGACTCGCTCCACGCCAATTTGCCGATGTCATAGAACAAGGTGCGACTGGCGTTAGTCTGATCGGTGGCGAAAATCGCACCGTTCGTCAGACGGTAAATCAAATAGGTGTCAATCGTGCCGATCAACGCTTCGCCGCGTTCCAGCTTGGCCTTGATCTGCGGTTCATTCTGCAACAGCCATGTGATCTTGGAGGCGGGGAAATAAGTATCGAGGCGCAATCCGGTCTGCTGGCGTACCGAATCATCATGTCCGGCTTCGCGCAACTGCTGGCAAACGCTCTCCCCGCGCCGGCACTGCCACACAATCGCGTGATACAGCGGCTTGCCCGTGCCACGCTCGAACACCACAAACGTCTCGCGCTGGTTGGTGATGCTCAGGCACAATATCTCATCACGCCGATCCGGGTTCTTCTCGATCAACACGTGTATCGCCTTCAGCGTGTTGGCATAGATTTCTTCAGCATCGTGCTCCACCCACCCCGGACGCGGATAATGCTGCTGATGATCTACCGAAGCGCGATCCAACAACTCGCCTCGCGTATCGAACAACAATGCTTTTGTGGAGGATGTACTCTGGTCTAGTGCGAGAACGGTGTTTTTCATAGCTGCACCTCCACCTGTAGCAACTCTAGTGCCGTCTTTGCCAGCCCATCGGGGGAAATCCCATAATGTGCCAGCACGTCGCTCTGATGTCCGGTGATGGTGTTCTCGTCCGGGAAACCGACGATCTTGAAGGGCAAGAAAATGCCCGCTTGCAGCAGCGCCGAGGCGCACTGTTCGCCGAGGCCGCCATAAATACTGTGTTCTTCCACCGTAATCAGCACCCGCGAATGCTGCGCCGCATCCAGCAGCACCTCGCGGTCAAACGGCTTGACCGTGTGCATGCTGATGACGCGGGTCGAGATGCCTTGTGCGCTCAATAGTTCTGCCGCGCTCATCGCCGCCGCAGTCGGTTCACCCGTCGCCACAAACGTGACATCGCGGCCTTCTCGCAGCGTGATCGCCTTGCCGATCTCAAAATGCGTCCCCGGCTGATGCAGATGTGGCATCGCCCATTTGCCGAATCGAATATACACCGGACGCACATGGTTGAGCGCCGCACGGATGGCCTGTGCCGCCTCGAAATTATCCGCAGGCGCAATGATGTCTATGTTGTGGATCGTCCGCAGCACCGCAAAATCGTGCAGCGAATGATGCGTTGAACCGAGCGCCCCGTAGCTCACGCCCGCGCTGATGCCGATGAGATTGACATGCTGGTTGGAATAAGCCACATCGTTCTTGATCTGCTCCAGCGAACGCGCCGTCAGGAAGCAGGCGGGCGACACGGCATACACCTTCTTACCCGCCGAAGCCATGCCCGCCGCGATTCCCACCAGATTCTGTTCAGCGATACCCACTTCCACAATCTGATCGGGCAGCGTCTCCCCGAAGGGCGACAGTTTGCCAGACCCACGCGAATCGCTGGTGATCGCCAGCACATTCTGGTCTGCCCGCGCCAACTCGAGCAGCGTGTCAGCAAAGACCTCTAGATTAGGTTTCCCCATCGCCATCATGATGCGGCCTCCAATGCGGCTTCTGCCTGATCGAGTTCTGCCAGCGCAGCAGCATATTCCGCATTGGTCGGAACGCGATGATGCCACTTAGAACCCGCCTGCATGAAGCTAATCCCATTCCCTTTTATCGTGTGGGCGATAATTAAGCTGGGCTTGCCAACCATAAACGGCACACGGTCAAACGTTTGCGCCAGCGCCCCCACATCGTTCCCCTCGCAGGCCGCCAGCGCACACCCGAAGGCTGCAAACTTGGCCTCCAACGGTTCAAGCGCATTCACCTGTTCCGTACCGCCCGTAATCTGGTATTTGTTGCGGTCAATCACGATCACCAGATTATCCAGTTTGTAGTGTGCGGCGGTCATCATGGCTTCCCAACTTGAACCTTCAGCCAGTTCGCCGTCCCCTAGCAGCGTGAAAACCCTGTAAGCGCGACCATCCATCTTGGCAGCCAGCGCCATGCCCACCGCCACCGACAGGCCATGCCCTAACGCGCCCGTGTTCTGCTCGATACCCTTGATCTTGCGCGTAGGGTGCCCGATGAATGGCGATCCCAACTGCCCGATGGTCATCAGTTCCTCGCGGCTGAAGAAGCCCTTATCCAGCAGCACTGTGTACAACGCCTCGACGGAATGGCCTTTGCTCTGTACATAGCGATCCCGGTTGGGATCGTCCGCGTTTGCAGGCGAAATATTCATGACATGGTTGTACAGTACATTCAGGATGTCTATGCAAGACAAACTACCGCCCGTATGACCGGCGTTCGCCTGTTTGATGATGTCGAGGATGGTTTTGCGATAGTGAATAGACTTGCGTCTGAGCGCACGTTCCTGCATGATGTCTCTCCGCTACGAATGTCACAGCAATCTTCTCATTGTATTCGCCGAAATAGCCACAAAAGTTTTATCCGGTATGCATTCCCTGTCTGATGGACTTAGGCCATTCTTCCCGCGTCTCGCACAGCCGAATGCAGATAAAATACCAGTTTTCATACTCCTATACGGCACGATTCTCCACATCCGCATTGAGGAATAGGGCTACAGGATTTGATTTCAAAAGTACGTTCATGTCAGAAATAGATGTGGTTATCTAGAATATTTATTCACATATTCATTTTTATTCAAACCTGTGTTAAGCATAAGACAGTCCCCATGATTTGTCAACAGGTTAAGGGGAATGTGATGGGGGTAAGACGCGATAAGATGGGCATTCAGCCCGAATCTATTCGGTCAGTATGAGTGTGCTGATGTATCTGGACGATCAGCAATTCGGCTACAGGAATTGAGCAACTGTGGTTTTGAGCCGGGGGCGATCATCATCTCCGCATGATGGAAAGGACTTCATTATGCTCAAAACCACTGATGGGCGCACCATTCAAACTGGACTGCCCCGCATACGGCAGACGCACCGTCGCCGACGTGTTCGGCGGCACACGCACGGTGTAAGTGAATGTCTCGTTTTTCAGCGTCCATTCCGAACTGAGCTTGCCGTACAGCGTATCCAGCACGGCACGGACGAACGTTAACCCGGTACTGTGCCATGAAGCCTATTGATCCCACTTCATGGCACAGTCACACTCTCCTCGCTAACGCAAATCACATTCACTTATGCCTTTGCGAAGCGGGCAAAGGCCGTTGTCACCACAAAATCAATGACGAACCATGTCACGAGGAACGCACCACACTCCAGCGTGAAGCTGTGGAACTTGTAAAGCATCTCGGCGATGACGAACGCCAGCAGCAAAGCGGGTGTTTGTTGTGTCAGCAGGCTTTTGAGGGTTTGTGAGCGAATTAAGGTGTACATAGTTTATCCTAAGCTATCGGATTCATCTGATACTGGTGCAGCATGGCATTGAATTCAGCCAAATCACCGTTCAATAGTTCGGTGAAACCGGAGATTTCCCCTTCGATGCGCTGACTCAAGTCGCCATAGACCGCATGAGACTGATCTGTCGGGCGATAATCGCCCGTCGTGACGACAGAACCGAGTTCAGCCAGTTTCTGCGTGAGCTTCATGCCATGATTGAGCATCCCCGGCCAACCACGTTTGAGGTTCGGCATCATCAGGTCTTGTTCAATCTTCAGCACACGATCTTGCAACTCTTTGGCAGCATCGCCCAGCGGCTTGGTATTCGCATCGGCATGAAGCCGCTTTGACCACTGTTCCAACTGCTGGCGTATGCGGCGCATCTGATTGACGTGCTGATTGGCTCTAGATAGCTCATCGCGAATTTGAATGAGCAACTCGTACTGCGCTTGAAGCTCATCGTCCGGCGTTTCGCTGCGCGGATCACGAATCACGGTAAACATTTGTTCAAGCCGCGTTTCGCCAAGCACAAGTTCGACGATATAAGTGTTGGGCGGAACCATCGCCCCCGGCAAGGCCGCGCCCTGCGGGTCGTAAGCCTCCAGCATCGTGGCATCTTCTACCCGCAGATTCCAAACAAAGCGATTCCATCCTGCCGCTGATGGAATATGCAGCGGTTTGGGTTTGCCTTCGGGGAACTCGGACTCTGCTTTCTTTACATCAGCATTGGTGCTAGTGAACGACTTGAGCAAGTTGCGCTTGGAATCGTAGAAATTGAGCGTGATGACCTCACCGGGCGCTTCCGGCAGATAGTAGCGAATGAGCGCCCCTGCCGGCGGATTTTCACCCGAATCATAGAACTTGACACTGATGCCGTTTTCGTCGGTACTTTTGCTGCTGTAAGCGCCGACCATGCCCAGCGTATAGTTCTTGCCGATGGTGGGGGCAAAATCGCTCTCAAAAATCTGCGGCAGCACACGCACCGTTTCACGCGGCTGGAGCAGCATCGCCTTCTGAACATCCACCAACTGATGCAGGGCGGTCAGATCGTCCATAATCCAGAACGAGCGCCCGTGTGTGGCCGCAATCAGGTCATTATCCTTGACGAGCAGATCGTAAATCGGCACCACAGGCAAATTCGCTTGCATAGGTTGCCAATTCGCGCCCGCATCAAACGATACGTGGACACCCAGTTCCGTGCCACAGTAGAGCAACCCCGAACGGGCGGGGTCTTCGCGGATGATGCGGGTAAATTCATGACGGGGAATACCGCTATCAATGCGCGTCCACGTTGCCCCCATATCCGTCGTCTTGTAGAGATACGGCGAGTAGTCATCCATTTTGTAGCGTGTGGCAGCCAGATAAGCCGTCGCTTTATCGTGCTTCGATAGCTCGATCATGCTGATGAGAATCGGTTCTGCGAAATCCGGCGGGGTGATGTTGTGCCAGTTTGCGCCACCATCTCTGGAAATATGCAGCAACCCGTCATCCGAACCCGCCCAGAGAACCCCTTTTTCGTGCGGCGATTCCGCAAAAGCCCATACGGTGGCATACACTTCCGCCCCCACCGAATCGCGGTTAATCAGCCCGCCTGTGGGTTGCAGGGTATCGGGATTAGCACGGGTCAAATCAGGGCTGATCGCCGTCCAACTCTGGCCTTCGTTCGTACTTTCAAAGACGAGATTCCCCGTCACATACAGCTTGTTCGGGTCATGCGGCGAAATGACAATCGGGTACGTCCACGCAAAGCGATATTTGTGGTTGATCGCCCCTTCACCCGCCGTTGTTTCCGGCCATGTGGTAATCAGGCGAATTTGTTTGCTGCGATGGTCATAGCGTTGCAGGCAGTTGCCACCGCCCGGTGAACTACCCACCGCGCCCACATACACAATGTTGGGATCATCCGGCCGGACGGCAATATAGCCACTTTCGCCCGTTCCGGCAGGGTAGCATTCTGACAACGAAATCATGTTCCATGCGCCCCGGCTGGGGACAGCAATGCTCGTGTTATCCTGCTGCGTGCCATACACCGTATAGGGTTTGCGGGTATCGGCGGCAAGATGATAGAACTGGGCAGTAGGCTGGTTGTAGATGCTTGACCACGAAGCACCACCATTGAACGAAACACACGCGCCGCCGTCATTCCCCTGAATCATGCGTTGCGGGTTTTTGGGGTCAATCCACAGGTCATGATTGTCGCCATGCGGGGTGGTGATTTCAGTATAGGTTTTGCCGCCATCAATGGACTTCCACAGGCTGAGGTTATTGACGTACAGGGTATCCCCGTCCAGCGGGTCTGGCGTGAGGTGCATGTAGTACCACGAACGCGAGATTAGCAGGTCATTCTCGGCGACATGCTCCCATGTATCGCCATAATCATCGCTGCGGTACATGCCGCCTTTCTTGTTTTCCACCAGCGCCCACACACGACCAGCACGGGCAGGCGAGGCAGCGACGGCAATCTTGCCATTCACCCCATCGGGCAGACCTTTATGCCGCGTGATTTCCTGCCATGTTTCACCGCCATCCATCGAGCGCCAGATGCCGCTGTCATCCCCGCCGCTATGGATATTCCAGAAACTGCGATAGGCTT
>CAIVEA010000862.1 GCA_903904765.1 uncultured Chloroflexota bacterium | reverse complement strand
CTCAAGCAGCGCATCGCGGAATCGGAAAGCGGACGCTAACCCACGCGCCCATGCTCTCTCCACGCCCACTGACGGACGCGGACGACAAAACGAACGGAATGGCAGCAGGAGATGAACAAACAAGAACGCCTTCAGAAAACACTGGCGGGGGAACCGACGGATCGCCCGCCGGTTGCTCTGTGGCGACACTGGCCGGGCGATGACCAGCGTGCTGCCGATCTCGCCCGTTCCACCATCGAGTTCCAGCGCACCTATGACTGGGACTTTGTAAAAGTCACCCCCGCCAGCAGTTTTTGCATCACCGACTACGGGGTGCAGGACGAATGGCAGGGCGATTTGGAAGGCACGCGCACCTACACCAAGCGAGCGATATTCCGTTCGCTGGACTGGACGGAATTGCGCCCGTTAGAGCCGTCGCGGGGGGCGCTCGCCCGCCAGATTGAATGCCTGCGCCTGATTACCGAAGGGTTGAAGAACGATCAAGTGCCGATCATCCAGACGGTATTCAGCCCGATGGCGCAGGCCAAAAATCTGGCCGGGCGCGATTTACTGGTGCGTCACTTGCGGACACACCCCGATCGCGTCCAAACCGCATTGAACGCCCTCACCGAAAGTACGCTGCGCTTCATAGACGCGCTGAAAAAGCTACCGATTGCCGGCATCTACTACGCGGTTCAACATGCCAGCTACGACGTGTTTTCGGAGGACGAGTACAAGACTTTCTGCCTGCCGTATGACCGCAAAGTGCTGGAATCCGTCCCCGAAAAATGGTGGTTTAACATAGCGCATCTGCACGGCGAAGCGCCCATGTTCAAACTGGCACACCAGCTACCCGTGCAAGCGGTGAATTGGCACGATCAGGACTGTGACACCGATCTAGCGCAGGGCAAACTGCTGTTCAACGGCGCAGTCTGCGGCGGGTTGTCGCGCTGGCGGCATCTGCATTTCGGCACGCCTGCCGCCGTCCGCGAACAGGTACGCAGCGCGATTACACTCACCAACAACCGCCGATTGATTGTCTCCAGCGGCTGCGTTTCGATGGTGACCACACCCCTTTCCAACCTGCGTGCCGTCCGCGAAGCCGTCGAAGGGAACTAGAGCGAATGCCGCTGCGCGTGATTTCCGGTTCAGCCAAAGGACGCTTGCTCAGGCTCGTCCCCGGCGATACCACCCGCCCCATCATGGACAGGGTGAAAGAATCACTGTTCAACATCCTCGGACGGGATATTTACGACGCAGCCTTCCTCGACCTGTTCGCAGGCACAGGCAGCGTAGGAATCGAGGCGCTCAGTCGCGGCGCGGAAGTGGCCTACTTCTACGATCTGGAGCGCAAGGCCATCCAGACGATTGAGGCCAACCTCAAGTTGACCAAGTTGGAGGCGAAAGCCGTTGTGCGCCGGGGTGATGCATTCCATATTTTGCGCCAGCCCCCGCCACGTGTGTTCGATTTCATCTACGTCGCGCCGCCACAATACAAAGGCATGTGGCTGGAGGCGCTGCACATGCTGGACGCACATCCGGCATGGACACCGCCCCGAACCGAAGTGATCGTACAAATTGACCCGACAGAGAGCAGCGACCTCTCATTGCAGCGTCTCGAGTTGCAAGATGAGCGAAAATATGGCAGCACCCTGCTCTGGTTTTTTCAGACGCAGGACTCCGTTATAGATTCAGATATAGATTCGGAACCAGCCTCATCACAAGAGGAATGAGCCGGTATGAGCAATTACAATCAACTTGAAGATATCGCCAACGAACTCATCAACACGTTTGACATCATCAATCCGCCTGTACCCATAGAAATAATGCTCCAGCGCCCGAAGCCCGATATGTGGGAAGAAGTGGACATCACCGAACTTTCCGTCGGCTTCCTCAAGACAGGCGGGCATTTCTCCCCGCGCATGTCACTGGCGCGGCTACTGGCACGGCACATCGTCCAGAGCGCATGGGGGCAACAGCGCGGGTTAGGCAATCTGCTGAAGGACGACAAGCACCAAGAACAGTTACGCGCCTTCGCCCGTATGCTGATTATGCCCGCGCCGATGGTCAAAGCCTTGAGCGTCGGGGCGCGAACGCCCGTCACCATGAGTATGCATTTTGAAGTACCGGAAGAAGATGCCAAGATGCGTTTAAACGAACTCGGAGACAGTCTGTAAACGTATTGCTCAGGACAGATTGCGCTGTGCAAGGTAGCGACGGGCGGCTTCTAACGCGGAGTTGGCGCTGTCCAATGCGCCCACAGCCTGTTCTTCCAGCAGGTAGGCCAGCAGTTCCCCGATGATCGGCCCACCTTTCAAATGTAGCTGGCGCATCAAGAAATTGCCGTCTACCAGCGGCACGGGATGAATGAATTGATCGGCCTGCTCAAAATAGGCACGTAGCAGGATTTGCACCCGTTCCACCAGCGCCAGCCACACATCCTGATTCAGCGCCGTCCCCGCCGCCGCCAAATGCGAAGCCAGTGCCATCAAGCCAATATCCACGCCAGCCTCACCCACCTGCCGCCAGAAACGGTGAATACTGCGCGGTGAATGATCGTCCATGTGCAGGGGCAATTCGGCATATTGCAGCAGCGGCAGCAACCGCCCGCGTTCCGCATTACTCAAACGCAAATCGGCCACCACACCATCTACCGACGCGCTCATTTCCCCTGCTGGACGTGCGCCGAGCAGCAGCGCCGCCAGCATCAGCAGGGCGCGATGCGGGCGCTCATTCGGCCACAACGTATCCAGATGTTGAATCAGCAGACGGCGGTAACGGTCAAACTGTATGGCGATCATGCCGTAGCTAAAAGAGGCGGCGGTATTGTCAGTCCGGGTATAGCTGATGGTGTGCAACAGCGAAGTAAGATGGTCAATCCGACTCAGGGTTTGCTCCCATACGCCCGCCCCGGCACGACTGCCCACATCCGGCAGCAGCGCCCCCAGCAAGCCCACTGCGTCCAGCGCCCGCAGCGCGGGGGAAGGTCGCGGCAGCGTCAGCACCCGCACCAGTTCATCGCGCAAACGTTCAGGCGACGCAGATTGCGTGGCAGGCACAGCAGCACGTACATCCCGCAGCGTTTCCGGTTCGATGCGGAAGCCGAACTGGGCGCTCTGGCGCACCGCCCGCCAAGCCCGCACCGGATCGTTCGTCAACGACTCCGCCGAGTAGCGCCGCATCCGCTTCGCATCCATATCGGATTCGCCGCCTAGCGGGTCTATCAGTAGCGACAGATCGCCCTTCAGATCAACCGCCATCGCGTTCACAGTAAAATCGCGATCACGCAAATCACCGAGCAGCGTGGGAGCGCGAAAACCCGCCACATCCACCACCAGCCGTTCGCCGGACAATTCGAGGATGGCACGTCCGACATCACGCTCAGCATCCAGCACATACACATCCCCCCGGAAATGATTCGCAAGCTGGCGGGCGAGCGAAATAGCGTGGTGGGGCGTAATCAGGTCAATATCGTGTGTCGGACGGTGCAGCAAAGCATCACGTACCGCGCCGCCCACGATGTAAGCCGATTCGGGCAGCGCACTCACAAAGTCCTGCAAATCCAGCACAAATTCCGACCAGATCAACGGTCTGCGGGGGGTGCGAGGAGTCAGATCGGTCATGTCAGCTTATTCAGGTCTACAACCCCGATGAACGGCAAATTGCGGTATTTCTCATCCAGATCAAGTCCATAGCCGAATACGAATTTGTTCTCGATATCGAAACCAATGTAATCAATCGGGATTTCCACCTGTCGCTTGGAGGGTTTGTTGAGCAGCGTACACAGCCGCAGGCTGGCGGGGCGACGCGCCTTCAGCACATCCATCACAAAGCTCAGCGTCAACCCGCTGTCAATGATGTCCTCCACAATCAGCACATGCCGTCCTGTCACTTCGGCGCTCAAATCCATATCAATCCGCACCTTGCCGGTGGTTTCACGTGCGCCTTTGCCGTAGCTGGACACGGCAAGGAAGTCCATCTCGTTCGGCACATCAATATTCCGAGCCAGATCAACCAGAAACATGATGCCGCCCTTTAGGATGCAGATGAGCAGTAGATCGTTCATCTCGGCATAGTCGGCGCTGATTTGACGGCCTAACTCGGCCACACGTTTTTGCAGGGTCGGCTCATCAATCAACACTTCTTGCAGGAATTTCTCGTAAGGCGGCATAGTGGTGGACTTCCTCAAGTGACAAACTCATGGGATAAGTATAACACTTCCCGACAGAATTCAGGCTTGGATGAATAGCACCGCGTTTATAATGGAATGTAATCAAAGGGCAGCATGGGATCGCCCGCAGGTATTCAAATTGAAGGACAGGTTATGACCACCTCCACCCCTAACATTTCGCGCACTGCGCCACGCCAGACCATCCAGATTAACATCAATAATGGGCTGGTTCTGGAGGGACCAATCGGCGCGACCGTCGCCGATTATCTAACGGCGGCAGCAGCACACAACACGGGATGGGAAACCGATCTGCTGATGGCGGGCATCCTCGATGGCCGTCTGCGTGAACTGGCCTACCCGATTCAGCGCGACAGCACCCTCGCCCCGATCTGGCGCACCGATAGCGACGGCAGCCGTATCTACCGCCGTTCGCTGGTCATGCTGTTAGCCACCGCGATTGACGAACTCTGGCCGGGGACACGGGTCAGCGTGCGCTATTCGCTACCGGAAGGCGGCTTCTACTGCAAGCTGCTCAACCGCGATCCGTTCGGCACCGAAGAACTCAGCGCCCTCGAAGAATACATGCGTGCCACCTGCGCTGAGGATGCGCCGATCACCAAGCGCAGCGTCACCCTCGAAGAAGCTTCCGCCCTGTTCGCCTCACGCGGGGAAATGGACAAGGTGCGCCTGATGGAGTACCGCAGCCGCAATAGCCTGATGCTCTACAAACTGCATGACCGCGAGGACTATTTCTACGGCTACATGGTTCCTTCCACGCGCTACCTAAGCGTGTTCCGGTTAGCACGCATGAACAATGGTTTCGTCCTTCAGTACCCGAACAAAGAAACGCCGCGCACCCTGCCCCATTTCAATGCCAACACCAAACTGGTGAAGGTGTTCCGGCAGGCGGACGAATGGCTGGACAGAATGCAAGTTGAAGACATCGGTCAGTTGAATCGGTTGGTACATACCAACAAGGTCAGCGAACTGGTGCTGGTGGCTGAAGCCCTACATGAGCAGTTCATCGCCCACATCGCCCACGAAATAGGCAACCGCCACGAAAAACAGGGCGTGCAAATCGTCCTGATCGCAGGGCCAAGTTCCTCCGGCAAAACCACCTTCTCGAAACGGCTGGCGATTCAACTACTGGCACACGGCCTGCGCCCCTTCACACTGGAACTGGATAACTATTTCGTCAACCGAGAGTTGACCCCGCTTGATGCCAATGGGGGTTACGACTTCGAGAACCTGAAAGCCATCAACCTCTCCCTGTTCAACCAGCATCTGTTAGGGCTAATGGCGGGAAGAGAAATTCAGTTGCCGCGTTTCGATTTCGTCAGTGGCCGCAGTGTGGATGGGCAAATCGCCCAGCTGAAACACAACGAAATCCTGATTATCGAAGGAATTCACGGCCTGAACCCACAACTGGTGCCGGATATTCCGCCGGACAAGATTTACCGCGTGTATGCCTCTGCCCTCACCCAGTTGAACATTGACTCGCACAACCGCGTGCCGACCACCGATGTGCGCCTGATTCGCCGCATCGTGCGTGATGCCGAACATCGGGGTTACTCCGCCACCGACACGCTAGAACGCTGGAGCAGCGTCCGAAACGGCGAAAAGATGAACATCTTCCCGTATCAAGAGAACGCGGATGCCATGTTCAATTCGGCGCTGGCCTATGAACTAGCAGCCCTGCGTCCGCTGGCTGAACCGCTGCTGCTGCAAGTGGAACCGGGTACACCGCCCTACATCGAGGCCAATCGCCTGCTGTCGTTCCTGCGCTGGGTGCAGCCGCTTTCGCCCCTCCAGCAGGCCATGATCCCAGACACCTCGCTCCTGCGGGAGTTCATCGGTGGCTCGATTTTGCATCATTACCATCCGGGCGAAATGCACAACGACTGAGAATCCTTGTCCACAATCCTTCACATCTGCTTGACGGACACGCGGAGATCGGCATAGGATGCAAAAGGCTGTAGACATAGGAATAGCACAGGAAGACTCATGATTGATGTGCAAAATCTCAGCAAAATCTACGGCAATTTCGTCGCCGTAGATCGGCTCAGTTTCAAAGCAGAAGCGGGAGAAGTGGTCGGCCTACTAGGGCCGAACGGCGCGGGCAAAACCACTACCATGCGGATGTTGACCGGGTTCATGCCGCCCAGCGCGGGCAGCGCCAAAATCGCAGGTTACGATATCCTCGAAGACTCGCTGGAAGTGCGCCGCCGCGTGGGGTATCTGCCGGAGCGCGTCCCCATTTACCCCGACATGACCGTGCAGGGTTACATCCAGTTCTGGGCGAACCTGCGCGGCGTGCGCGACTCACGCCGCCAGACCGAGCGCGTCCTTGAGACAGTACACCTGCTCGAAAGGCGCAAAACGCTCATCCGCAACCTGTCCAAAGGGATGCGGCAGCGGTTGGGGCTGGCACAGGCGCTGGTACACGATCCGCCCGTCGTCATCCTCGATGAACCCACCATCGGCATAGACCCGCAGCAAGTGATCGAAGTGCGCCAGAGCGTGCGGGCAATGGGCGAAAAACATACCGTCCTGTTCAGCACCCACATTCTGACCGAAGCTGAACAGGTGTGTGACCGCGTGATTATCATCCATCACGGGCGCATTCTGGCGCAAGGCACACCCGCCGTGTTACGCCAGCAGTTGCAGCCCGGTGACCATCTGTATGTGCAAATCAGCGGTGGATCCACCCCCGTCGGGCAGCGGCTCTTGCAGGAGATCGAAGGCGTGAATCAGGTGCAACCGCAGGAAATTGGATTCCACCTCCGCGCCGCCGCCCGTCCCACTCTGCGCGGGGACATCGCGCAGCGCGTGGTACAGGCCGGCTACCAACTGGAAGAACTGCGCCCGGTGGCGATGACGCTGGAAGACATCTTCCTCGACCTGCTCGGACGCGAGGAGAACGCATGAAAGGGTTATGGATTGTATTCCGCCGCGAAGTCGGACAGTATTTCGCCTCCCCGATTGCCTACCTGATCGCTGCCGCGCTGCTGCTG
>CAIVEA010000861.1 GCA_903904765.1 uncultured Chloroflexota bacterium | reverse complement strand
GCGGGCGAACGCTTCCACCACCGCGATATGGCGCTGCGGCCACCGCATCAGCGCATCCTGATAGTACAGCGGCGTACACCACAGGTCGGTATTCACCCACCGTTCCACGAACACAGGGTCGCTGAAATCCTCAATCGCACAGCGCAGCGTTACCATGCTTTCCGGGCGCGGCGCGGCATCAGCCACTTCTTCCGGCACACCGTCCGTTGCCAGCCGGATGATCGTGCCGATGCCGTATTCCACCAGCGCCGCCCATCCCGCCGCGCTCAGTTTGGCCGGATGATCGGAGCGCACCAGCGCACCCCGCCGCGTCATCCGCCCATCGCGGGTGGGCAGCCCGCCCAGATCGCGCACATTCGTACAGCCGTCCCACTTCAGCCAGCGTTCGTTCGCCATATCACTCCCTCACGAACCATCTCCTTCCAGTGTAGTCGAATCCGCCCCCGCCCGCTTTCATAGGGACATGGCGCGAGCCGTGTCCCTACGAATGCCTGCCTTCGTCCGACTCCCTTCGCTCTGAGGGAGAAGGGTTGGGGATAAGGGTTCTTCGCAGAGGGGTGAGGTTACACCCCCACGTTATACAGCGCCGCCGCCACATCCGTATCGAAATTCACCAGCGCCAGCCGCACCGTCGCCGTCAGTTGGTAGCTGTCCATGTACGGCAGGTAATCCACGCTCACCGCAATCCGGCGGCGGTAGCCCACGAACCATCCCGGACGGTACACGCACAGCGCCGTGCCTTTGGTATTGTTGGCGGGCGTGGTGCTGTTCACCTTGCCGTTCGCCCCGTCCGTCAGCGGCATTTCCGGCGTGACCACCACCGGCGCGCCGTCCGCAAACCCGATCTGTCCGGTCTGCGCCGTCGCCAGCGCCCCGGCCTTCTCCATCGTCAGGAACTCGCTCAAACTCAGCAGCTTGGCATACGTGCCGCTGTCCACAATCCACGCCAGATCGCTGGGACGGGCGCTGTAGCGCGCATCCATCGTGAAGCGCGTCTGCCGCAGCAGCGCCAGCGTCAACGCGCCGGAGGCATCCACACGGTTCGGCACGCTGTCGGCGTTCGTCACCAGCGGCAGCTTACGCAACCCGTTGAACGCCAGATAGCGGTCTGTCGCGGCAGGTGTGCCACCCGCTTTGTTGATGTTCCCGCTGGTGGCCGTGTCGCCGTTCAGCAGCACATAATCAATCGCGTCGGTCAGGGCGCGCACCGCCTGTTCGCGGTACACGTTCAGCACCGGAACAATCGCGTCCTCCACCAGTTCCGCGCTGAAGCCCACCCGCAGCGCCAGCTTTTTCGCGTCCAACTGCACCTTCCCGGAGCCGATTTTGCTATCCGGGATCGGGTTGCCCGCCCCCGCCAGCGTCAGATCGGCCTCGTTCTTCGTCTCCGGCACGAAGTACACCTGCGGATCGTTGCCCTCCAGCGGCAGTTCGTAGGGGTTGGAGGGCATCTCAATCGCCTTGAACAGCGGCAGAATCGCGTTGTCCTGCCGCGCCCGCTGCCAGATTTGTGCGCTCCACAGGTCGGGAACCCACTCGTCGCCATAGCCCGCCTGTGCGCTGTAGCTCAGTTCGTCGGATTTCATCGCGCTCAGGCCGGCCTTGCCCACCTTATGCGCCAGTGCGTTCGCATAGCGTTCGCTCACGCCCTGAAAGTGCTTGGTGGAGCGCATAATCATGTAGCCGTACAGCATATCCGCCGCATTCAGCGGGTCATACGCGCTGCCCACCGTCACGGCCTGCGCCTTGCGTCCGCTGTTTTCCGCGAAGGGCAGCCGCTTCCGCGCCGGAATCTCGGCGGGCGGCTGATGCGCGTCCAACATCTCCGGGGTCAATTCAACGGTCATCGTTCCTCCCTGTTCTGCTTCGGTCAATCCCAGCCGCGTGTCATCCAGTCCCAGCGCGGCATAAGCACTTTTCAGCGTATGCACATCGGTGTGGCGCGGTTCGGCGGGCGTGGGGGTCAAACTGCCCTCCACAATCGGCCAGCGCCGGATATGCCCGTCGCTCTCCACCGTCACCAGATGCGGCAGGCTGCCGGACGACCAGCCCAGTGCGCCGTCCTCCACCAGCCGCAAAATCGAACGGGCGTAGCGTCCGCGCATATCCAACTGCGCCTCCGCCCACACCCCGCTGTCATCGGCTTTCAGCACCTCCAGCACGCCGATCATCTCGGCCTTCACCGCCCCATCCAGCCCGTGCTGATACAGCACCGGACGGCGCGGATACCAGTCCAGTCCCAGTTC
>CAIVEA010000860.1 GCA_903904765.1 uncultured Chloroflexota bacterium | reverse complement strand
TGCAAAACGGGAGGCCAGTGTGCCTCCCGTTTGTGTGTATCCTGCCGAAGCAACCGCCTAGACGACGATGCTGATCTTCGGCTCTTGCCCGCCGCGTGATGGGATGTAAATCACCTTCTTGGGCGCAGCACCGTTCAACTGCTTCTGCACCACTTCGCTCGCCAGCGCCGCATCCCGTGCGCCAGCTTCGTCAATGGTCGCAGGCACTTCGATGCGGTCACGCACCTTGCCGTTCACCTGCACCACCAGAATCAGGCTGTCCTCGGCGGCTTTGGCCGCATCGTAGGTCGGCCAATCCTGACGGTGAACGCTGAAGGGATGCCCCTGCCGCGCCCACAGTTCTTCGGCGATATGCGGTGTGATAGGAGCCATCAACAGCAGCATGTTGCGGACGGATTCGCCCCAGACCGCCGTGCCCACCTGACTATCGCGGGTAGCGGTTTTCAGCGCGTTCTTTAGTTCCATCAGGCCGGAAACCGCCGTGTTGAAGCTGAAGTTCTCGAAGCTGTCGCTCACCTTCTTGATGGTCTGATGCACACGCCGTTCGATCTCGCGTTCAGCCTCGGCGTTACCCGTCGCAGGTGCTTGATAGCCCGTCACCAAGTCCCACACATCGTTAATCCAGCGCACCACGCCCTGAATACCCTTGCTATCCCACGGGCCGCCCTTCTGCCAGTCGAAGCCGAACATCAGGTAAGCGCGAACGCTGTCGGAGCCATGCCGCGCCACCCATTCGTCGGGGTTGACCACGTTACCCTTGCTCTTGGACATGCGCTGAATTTCCAGATGATGCTTCAACTGATCAGCACGGCACGCGCCTTCGATGCCCGGAATAGTGATCTTCGCGTCCGGCTGTACCTCAACAGTACGCAGTTCGCCGCCGCCCACATCCACCGTCAACAGGTTCTCGGTGCGCTTGACGATCTCGCCCACCACGCCATCGAAACCGGTTGGCGCGGCCTTGCGATCAATCACATCCACCTGATGCGCGAACAGTTTGCTGCCCTGCCATGTGCCGGAGGCCACGATGAAATGCCCCTCGCGCTCCTCACCCAGCACCTGCCCCTGATTACGCAGCTTCAGCATCGGTTCGCCCAGTTCCAGAACCGACGGGTCGCGCCCGTTCTGGCGCATGACTTCGATTGTCTTTTCAAACATGCCCAGATCGCGCATGGCCTTCGTGAACCAGCGCGTATACAGCAGGTGCATGGTGGCATGTTCCGCGCCGCCCGTGTACACATCCACCGGCAACCAGTAGGCCGCTTCTTCGGGATCAAAGGGCGCGGCACTGTAATGCGGACTCAGGTAGCGGTACTGATACCATGACGAGCACATGAAGGTATCCATCGTGTCGGTTTCACGCTTGGCAGGCTTGCCGCTGCTATCCACCGTCGTCTGGAAGCCCTCGTGCAGTTTCAGCGGACTCTGTCCGGTGGGCAGGAAATCCACATCATCCGGCAGCAATACGGGCAGTTGGTCGTCCGGCGCGGCTTCATACGTGCCATCGGCCTTCTCGATCATCGGGATGGGCGCACCCCAATACCGCTGGCGCGAAATCAACCAGTCGCGCAGGCGGTAGTTGATGGCCTCTTTGCCCACACCCAGCGTTTCTAGGTGGCGAATAGCAGCATCAATAGCAGGGTTCTTGCGCCCCTTTTGTCCGTTAGAGATCATGCCGTTCAGCGGGCCGCTGTTCACCATCACGCCCGCGCCGTCGTAGGCTTCGGTCATGGTCTGACCGTCGAACACCACGCCCTCCGGTTGCACCACCGGAATGATCTCCAACCCGAACTTGCGGGCGAAGTCGAAATCGCGCTGATCGCCCGAAGGCACAGCCATAATCGCGCCCGTGCCGTAGGAAATCATCACATAATCGGCAATCCACACCGGAGTGCGGGTCTGCGTGACCGGATTGATGGCATAGCCGCCCGTGAACACGCCGGTCTTTTCACGGCCTTCCGCCGTGCGCTCGATTTCGGTGCTGCGTGCCGCCGCCGCCACATACACATCCACCGCCGCCTTCTGTTCGGGTGTGGTCAGCTTGGCGACCAGCGGGTGTTCGGGGGACAGCACCATGAAGGACGCGCCCCACAAGGTATCCGGGCGGGTGGTGTAAATTTCCAGCGGGTCGCCGCCCTCGGTCTGGAAGATCACCCGCGCACCTTCGCTTTTGCCGATCCAGTTGGTCTGCATCACGCGCACCGGATCAGGCCAATCCAACTTCTCAAAGTCCAGCATTTCCTCAGCGTAGGCGGTGTAGCGGAAGAACCACTGAGTCATCATCTTCTGGATGACAGGCTGCCCGGTGCGTTCGTCCTTGCCGTCAATCACCTGCTCATTCGCCAGCACCGTTTGCAGCGTGGGCGACCAGTTCACCATCGCCTCGCCGCGATAAGCCAGATTATTCTGATAGAACCGCTTGAAGAACCACTCCGTCCAGAAGTAGTACTCCGGGTCACAGCTCACGGCCTCGCGCTGCCAGTCAAACATCGCGCCCATGCTGCGTAACTGCTTACGCATCCGTTCAATGTTCGCCAGCGTCCACTTCTTGGGGTGGATGTTGCGCTGGACAGCGGCATTCTCGGCGGGCAGGCCGAAGGCATCAAAGCCCATCGGGAACAACACGTTGAAGCCGCGCATCCGCATATAACGAGCACGGGCATCCGAAGGGGTCATGGCGAACCAGTGACCGATGTGCAAATCGCCGCTGGGGTACGGCAGCATGGTCAGCGCGTAGTGCTTGGGCTTGCTCCAATCCACTTTAGAACGGTACAGCCCTTCGGCTTCCCATTTCTCTTGCCAGCGGGTTTCAAAGCTCTGCGGGTTGTATTTTTCAGTCATCTCGCCTTCTCGTATCGTGATGATGGTGAACGGAAAATGAATAACACAGGTGATGCGCTGTGAACAGCACAAAGCCAATCAGGTGTGGGATGCTATTTCAATCAGGGGAGCGTGGAAGTTGCGGGGCGCGGTCTGTGACCGCTAGGTAAGAGAACAGCGGGTCACCTCGACACCCGGTTTGTGCTGGTCATTCGCCATAAGGTACTCCTGACGCATAAGAACGTGTGGGCAGTATAGCATAGTTTCGCGCAGGCTGTCGAGTGGTGTGCAAATGACTTAACCACTGTGATTCCGAAAAAATAAAAATA
>CAIVEA010000859.1 GCA_903904765.1 uncultured Chloroflexota bacterium | reverse complement strand
CTGCGCCAGACAGGCCACCTTCAGCACGTCCGACTTCCGCAGGAACACATTCATCCACTGGCCGACCACCAGCGCATCTTCGAGGTTATACACTTCCTCGATCAGCGGCGGCGCTTCCTTCCAGTCACCCTGCACCAGACGCGCCTTGTACCACACGTTCCATTCGTCCCACGACAGGTAAACATCGTGCTTGGAACGGTTCTTGGCTTTCACATAGCGCAGCACGCCGGAGAGCGTGTCCACGTAATGCTCGAAGGCGGCGGCGCTGGCGAGGAAACTGGTGGTGTCGTCGTCGCGGTTTTCGGCGTAGAAGTGAATCGAGTGGTAGTCCACCACATCCCAGCAGTGCTCCAGCGCCACCCGATCCCATTCCGGGTAGGTGGGCATCGCCGAGTTGGACGAGCCGCACAACACGGTCTGAATGGTCGGGTCTTGCCAGCGCATCATCTTAGCGGCTTCACGCGCTTTCTTGGCGTAATCCTCCGCCTCCAGATGACCGATCTGCCACGGGCCGTCCATCTCGTTGCCGATGCACCAGTATTTCACGCCGTAGGGGTCACTGTGACCGTTGGCGGCGCGCATGTCAGCGTACTTCGTGCCGACGGGGGCGTTGCAGTATTCCACGAGGTTGGAGGCATCTTGAATCGTCCCCGTCCCCATGTTAACCGCCATCATCGGTTCGGTGTTGATTTGCTTGCAGAAGGCCATGAACTCGTCCGTGCCGAACTGGTTGGTTTCGATGGACTGCCACGCCAGATCACGGCGGCGGGGGCGCAATTCCCGCGGGCCAATGCCATCTTCCCAGCGGTAGCCGCTGAGGAAGTTGCCACCGGGGTAACGGATGGCGCGGAAGTTGAGTTCGCGCAGGGCGGCCAGCACATCTTTACGCAGGCCGTTCTCGTCCGCATGAGGGGACTGGGGATCGTAGATGCCTTCGTAGATGCTGCGCCCCATGTGTTCGGCGAATCCGCTGAACAACAGGGGCGAAATCGCGCTGACCGTGCGCTGGGTATCCAGACTGATTCGAGCTTGTTGTGCTGCCATCGCCTTATTCCTCATTTGAAATAGCATACTTCAAGAAAGGCTGTGCCATTCACGCGGCACAGTCACGCTTACATCAGGGGGACAGCTTGCGCCGCCCCCTATTTGAGCCAGTTTGGTTTGTGACGAACGTTTAGCGACCGCCCATGCCTGTGAGCGTTACGCCCTTGATGATGCGGCGCTGGAAAATGATGTACACGATCATGATTGGCACGGTGGCGAACACCGCACCTGCCAGCACCATCGGGCGATACTGCCCCGCGTAAGACGAGTTTAGGATTTGCAGACCTACCGGCAGAGTACGCATTTCGATGCTGCTGGTGGTGATGAACGGCCACAGCAGATCGTTGTAGTGACCGAGGAACACGAAAATGCCCAACGCCACTAACGCATTGGTCGAAAGCGGCAGGATGACGTACCAGAAGCGTTGGAAGTAGCCCGCGCCGTCCAGAATGGCGGCTTCTTCCAGTTCCTGCGGGATTTGCATGAAGAACTGCCGAAGCAGGAACACGCCGAACACGTTGGCTGCACCCGGCCAGATCAGGGCGTTGAACGTGTCGAGGAACTTCAGATCGCGCATCAAGATGAAGTTCGGGATCAGCGTCACCTGCGAGGGCAGCATGACGGTGATGAGCAGCAGGCTGAACAGGAGATTGCTGCCGGGGAACTTCAGACGGGCGAAGGCATAGGCCGCTGGTGAACAGATGATGATGACCACCGTCGTATAGGCGGCAGCGGCGAACAAACTGTTCCGCAGCCACAACCCCAGCTTCAGGTCTTCCTGCGTGAACACCGTGTTATAGCTGTCCAGCGTCGGATGCAGCGTGATGATGGGCGGCGGCCAGCGGTTGACTTCCTGATTGGTCATCAACGACTGCGAGAACGCGAAAATCAACGGGAACAGGACGAAAAACGTCATCAGCCCCAGAAACAGGTACGTCCAGAAGTTCCGAAAGAACGGTTTTTGGTCTTTGGCAGTGGCAATCGAAGACATGGCCGTTTCCCTTTAATACTCGACGCGGCGACCGACAAGTTTGAACTGAATGAGCGTGAACGTGGCCATGATGACGGCGAGTGTCACCGCGACAGCCGAACCGTACCCCATACGGAAACTACGCCATGCGATTTCATACAGATAGTAGATGACGGTATACGAGCCGCGTCCGGGGCCGCCTGTGGTCATGATGAACGGTTGCCCGAACACCTGAAAATGCGAAATCACGCCCGTCACGGTCACGAACAGGATGGTCGG
>CAIVEA010000858.1 GCA_903904765.1 uncultured Chloroflexota bacterium | reverse complement strand
TCACTGAACAAGCTGAAGACGACGTTTGAGGCAGGGAACCATGGGGTTGTGCTCAAACAAACGCATCCTAGTGGTCCTGGTGGATTGGGGTTGTGCTCAGGGAAAAGGATCCTGGTGGATCGGCAAGGGGTGGTCAAAATCCTTGATTTCGGGCTGGCTGTGGAAGATTCCCGCATCCGGCAAACCGTCGGCACAGTGCAGTATATGGCTCCCGAAATCCTCATGGGGCAGCCTACAACTTACGCAGCGGATTTATACTCGGTGGGCGTGATCGCCTATGAGATGTTCATCGGCAAAATGCCATTCAATCATCCTGAAGTGACTTTGCTGGCGATCCAAATCATCAATGAAGAGCCGGATTTGGAAGCAGTCATGGATCGGATGTGGCTGCTGCTCATGCTATCACGCTTGCTCGAAAAAGACCCAAACCTACGCCCCGCTTCCGCCCGTGAAGTCATCAGCGACCTGTCTGCCATGCTGGAAGACACCCCGCCGCCCGCCAGTCTGGTCGTACACGAAAGCAGTCTGCGTGCCGCCAAATACACCCGACGCGGCGACGAAACGCAACAACTGGAAGCTGCAATAGACCGGGCGATGGAAGGCAAAGGTTCGCTGTGGTTGATCGGCGGCGAAAGCGGCGCAGGCAAGTCGCGGTTGGTCAACGAGATTCGTCCACGTGCGCTGGTGAAAGGGATGCAGGTACTGACGGGGACGCGCTTTCACGAGAGCAATTTGCCATATTCCATCTGGCACTACATCCTGCGTAAACTCGTGATGTTCACCGAAGTGAGCGATCTTGAACTGAGCGTGATTTCGGAACTTGTGCCGGATATAGCGCAGCGATTGGGCAAGCACGTCACCCGCCTGCCGGGTTTGGATGCCCGTTCCACACGTCAGCGTAATAACATCACGATTGTGGATCTGTTCCGCCGCCAGAAAAAACCGCTATTGGTAGTGCTGGACGATATTCAATCCGGCAGCGAATATCTCGAACCTGTCCACAGTCTATCCGCCTATCTGGATGAACTGCCTATCATTCTGATCTGCACCTACCAGTCGAACGATTTCCCCGATTTGCCCGATCAATTCGTGCATGCTCATACCATCGAACTGAAGCCACTCAATGAAGCCGACATCGCCAGCCTGTGCAAGTCTATGCTGGGCGATATGGCACAACTGCCGGAGATCATCTCGTTCGTTCAGCGCGAATCACGCGGGAACGCGCTGTTCCTGATTGAGAGCATACGGGCGCTGGTCGAAGAAGCAGGATCAAAAAATGGCTCACTCGTGCCGGAAACGCTGCTGGCAGGGGGGATGAAGGGCTTACAACGACGGCGATTGAGTCAGGTTCCAGAGTGGGGACGAAACCTGCTGCATCTGGCCGCGCTGGAAGGCTATCATCTCAATCTCGACGTACTCGAAATCCTCGCCACGCACTATCTGGAAGGGTATACGCTGCAACACTGGGTCAGCGTATGCAGCAACGCCGCCGTCATCACCTACAGCGAAAATGGCTGGATGTTCAACAATCCGCAGATTCGCCAGCAAATCCGGGACGATATGCCACCGGCGCAATATGTTCCGTTCCGCGCTGCCATCGCGCAGGCGCTGGAACAATGCTACGGGAAAGACTCCCTCTATGCAGCAACCATCGCGGAACACTGGCTGGCCTCTGGCGCGGTGGAGCGTGCGATTCCGCACATCCTCATGTTTGGCGAACAATGCTTGGAGATGAGTACCCGTCGGGACAGTGCGTCCGCAATGGCTTTGAATGCGCTGGATGGCATCCCGGAGGGCATCTCCAACGAACGGCTACTGCTGCTCAAGTTGGTGGGCGACATTGCCAAAGAACTGGATGATCTGGAAGCGGCTGCCCGATACTATACACAATGTCTGGAGATGGCACGCAACCTGAACACGCCACTGGTGCGGATCGAAATTCTCAACGCCTACAGTGCCGTTTGCTGGAAGCTGGGCGATCTGGTGAAATCGGAAGAACTCGCCCACGAAGCCCTCGCGGATTCCGAACAACATGCACACTCCGCCGGAATCGCAATGGCCTACAACAATTTAGGTGTGGTATGCGGCATTCGGGGCAATCTGCCACAGGCCAAAATATACATGGAGACACAAATCCAGATTTTACGCAAGCTGAACCAGACCAAGCGACTGGGGTTCTGCCTCGTCAATCTGGGCATGATTAGCGGTCTGCTCAATGATAATGACAGCGCACGCGCGTATTACCGCGAAAGTCTGGATGTGTATAAATCCATCGTCTATCTCAAGGGAATCGGGGATGTTCTGAACAATCTGGGCATCACCTATATCACGCCGACCGAACTCGATATTGCCTACCAGTATCAAATCGAGAGTTTGAACATTCGCAAGAAAATTAATGACGAGGTAGGCACAGCGATGAACCTCAGCAACCTCGGAGAAATCAGCAACCTACAGCAGCAGTACGAACAAGCGCATCGTTACTATACAGAAGCCATTGACCACGCCCGTCCGGTCGGGAACGACCTCAACGTAGCTCAGATTCAAGGTGATCGCGCAGCGAACCTGTGTTACCTGAACCGGATGGAAGAGGCGCGGTTGGCGCTGGTGGAAGCACTCGGAATCGCCAAACAGGTTGATGTGCCGCCTATCGCCGGTTTGCTGATGATTCAAACTGCGAAATATCTGGTGTTTCAATCGTATCCGGTGAGCGCAGCTGAACTACTGGGCATGCTGGAGCAGTATCCTGATGCGGTTCAAGAGCCGCCTAAACTCGTCGCCGTCCGTGAGAAACTCAACCAGATGCTCACGCCGGAACAACTGGAAGCGGCGTTCAAACGCGGCAGCACCTTCAACCTGAACGCGACGGTTCAGCAGATGGTTGAACGGCTATCGAATCCGCCTGCCGAACGCCTATCCGACACACTGGTTCGGGATGAAGTGTGAACATCCTCTAATAAACCGCCACACCTTCCACTATAATCGCGTTCTTCCAGTCCCAAATGGGTGAACAAGGATCACGTATGAAAAGCTCTCCCTCCCGCGCACTGGCACTGGTCGGGAT
>CAIVEA010000857.1 GCA_903904765.1 uncultured Chloroflexota bacterium | reverse complement strand
TTTACGAGCCGTCGGCAAACGTCATTATCGAGGCGCTGGCGGCGGGTTTCGCGGCGCTGTGCAGTGAGCATGAGGCGGCATGGGCTGCGCGCTGGGACGCTTCGGATGTGGTCATCGAAGGGGACGAAGTGGCGCAGATCGCCATGCGCTTCTGTCTGTTCCACCTGCTGGCGAATGCGCCGCATTCGGACAAGGTGAGCATTTCGGCGCGGGGCTTGCAGGGGCAGGATTACTGGGGTTCGATTTTCTGGGACTGCGATATTTATGTGCTGCCGTTTTTCATCAGCACACAACCGGAATGGGCGCGCCGAAGCCTGATCTACCGCTATCACACGCTGGCGGGGGCGAAGCGCAAGGCGGCGGGCATGGGCTATCAGGGCGCATATTATGCATGGCAGAGTCAGGAAACGGGTGACGAAACCTGCGCCCTGTACGTATTCGACAACCCGTTTACGGGCGAGAAAATCCGCAGCTATTTCGCGGACGAGCAGATTCACATCTCGGCAGATGTGGTGTACGCGCTGTGGCAATACGTCCGTGCAACGGGTGATGAAGCGTTCCTGCGCGAGTATGGCCTCGCCATCGTGTGCGAGGTGGCGCGGTTCTTCGTGTCACGGGCGGTGTACGATGCCGCGAAAGGGCGCTATGAACTGCGTACCGTTCTCGGCCCGGACGAGTACCACGAGCGTGTGGACAACAACGCTTATACCAACGCCCTCGCGCAGTACAGTCTGGACGTGGCGCTGGCGGTGCTGGAACGGGTACAGGGGGCTGATTTGGCGGCGCTGGCAGAGTTGAACGTCAACGAAGCCGAAATCGCGCACTGGCGCAAGGTGGCCGCCCATTTTTACGTCCCCGCGCCGGATGCCGCCACCGGCCTGATCCCGCAGTTCGATGGCTACTTTGATCTGGAGGATGTGCTGCCAGCGGCGGTGCGTCCGCGCCTCGCCCATCCCGACCTGCATCCCGGTGGGCCGCTTGGCCCTTACCAGACCACGCAATCCATCAAGCAGGCCGATACCGTGCTGCTGACGTATTTGCTGCGCGAGCGTTACCCCGCTGAGGTGCTTGCTGCCAACTGGGACTACTACGAACCACGCACCTCGCACGATTCCAGCCTGAGTCCGATGGCCTATGCGCTGGTGGCGGCGGGGCTGAACCGCCTCGATTGGGCGTACCACTATTTCCTGCGGACTGCTGTGATGGATTTAGACGGTTCTGGCCCGCACTGGAATCTGGGTGTGCATACCGCCGCGATGGGTGGGGCGTGGTTGGTAGTCGCGCACGGCTTCTGTCACCTCGATCTGCGCGACGATGGCCTGTACCTGCTGGATTGGCCGCGCCTGCCTGCGGGCTGGGAGCGTTTGCGCCTGTCTGTCCGCTGGCACGGGCATCTCGTCCGACTGACGGTGGAGCGCGGTGCGATCACGCTCACCGCCGAATCGGGTTCTGTTCCGTTGCATCATCCGGCAGGGCAGGCCGTTGTGCAACCCAGTCAGCCCTGCACCCTGCCAACGGGTGGCTGAGGCGAAGACCTTCAACCCTTGCCCTTCTCTCTCAGGGCGAAGGGAGTCAGACAAACAGATGCGTTTTTCTTCCCCTCTCCAGAGCGGTACTCCGCGTTTTTGGAGAGGGGATTGAGGGGTGGGGTTCTTCAAAACACCGCGTTCGCAAAGGGTATGCGGTGTGGGCATTTCCCCCCATGAGTTGACACCGTGTAAAATCCGCTATAATTTAATCTAACGCAGATTAGA
>CAIVEA010000856.1 GCA_903904765.1 uncultured Chloroflexota bacterium | reverse complement strand
CCTCCGGCGCGTCCGGGCTGATGCCCAGCACCACCGCGCCCTGTGCTTCGATCTGCGGGAAATGGTCACGGAAACCGCAGGCCTGCGTGGTGCATCCGGGGGTGTCGGCTTTGGGGAAAGCGAACAGAATCACTTTCTTACCCCGGAAATCACTTAGTTTGACGGTCTTGCCATCCTGATTCAACAGCGCGAACTCCGGCGCAGGGTGTCCAACATCCGGCATGGTAATCTCCTTCACTCAGTCTAGGTGATGCTGTGTGAAAGATTATAAGACAAGCGGATGAGAAGGCGCTGAGGAAATGGCGCTTAACCCTGCGCGGGAACGTCATCCGTCAGCACACGGGCCGGACGCGCCCATTCGCCCTCGAATACCCATTCCGCCAACGGCTTACGACTGCGTGGTTGTATCTCGCGGGTACGCACATCTTCGGGTTTATCTGCGGGGTCGCCACCCACGCCCACCGCCACCATCGTCAGCGGGTCATAACCTTCCGGCACATGGAACTGTTCGCGGGCACGCTGGCGGTCAAATCCGCCCATCTGATGCACCGACAGCCCTAACGCGCTGGCCTGCACGCTCAAATGCGCGACAGCCTGCCCTAGATCGTAAGCTGCCCACAGGTTATCCGCCCCCGGCGCACGTTCGCGCTTGGCGACTGCCAGAATCAGCAGCGGCGCGGCGGCTGCCCATGTTGCATTGGAAGGGTTGAGTACACTGACCATACGCGCATGGGATTCGGCATCCTGCACCCGGGCGAGGATGAAGTTCCAAGGCTGCATATTGCTGGCGGAGGGCGACCAGCGCGCCGCTTCAAACAGGCTGAGCAGTTCGTCATCGGTGATCGGGCGCGGCTCGAATACACGGGGACTCCAGCGGCTGCGGAGCAAATCGTGAATCGGGTGATCGTTAAGGGCTGGCTTTTCCATAGTTTTTACTTCCCTTTGGGTAGCAATAGGAGCAACTCTCGTTAGACGAGGCCGCCACCGGGAGTCTTACATCCCGCGTTGTAGAGATGAGAGGGTGTCGAGTTCATAGGGAGGTCAACATAGCGGAGTCGTAGGAACATGGCCTGCCCTATCCGTCTATACCACTATCAAAACCAAAGGGACAACACCTGTGTTGTCCCTGCCAAAGAATCCTTGATGCGGATGACTCCCGGAGTGAGCGCAGGCTATTCGGGCGGCGCGTCCACCAGATTGGGCGCGAAATCTGCCACCAACTCAGGCGGCAGGCGCATCGGGCGGCTGCTTTTCATGTCAAACCACACCCACAGGGTACGCGCCTGCGCCACCTGCATGCCGTCCCGCGCCCGCTGGATGCTGGTGTAACGATGGGCGGTGGTGCGGCTGTGCAGCGAAGCCCATGTGGTCAACAGCAATTCGTCATCCAGCAGCGCCGGATGCTTGTATTCGATATGGTGTTCCCGCGCCATGACTGCGAAACCGGCCTCCGCGCAGCGCGACAGCGGCCAACCGAAGTGTGCCGAAGCCTGTATGCCAGCTTCCTCAATGTAGTTGAAGTAGACGGCGTTGTTGACGTGCTTGGCGGTGTCAATATCGCGCCATTCCACATGGCGGCGCAGGCTGAACGCCCCCGGCGGCGGGGCGGGCGGCGCAGGAAACCGCTGGCGAGTCGGTTGCTCGTCGGTCAAACCGCCGGGCGCGAAAGCTTCAATCATGTCCGGCGGGACAACCGCAGGGCGCTCGGTGGCAGCTTCGATATACACCCAATCAGTGCTGGCGCGGGCGACCAGATCATCCTGCCCCGCGAGGCGGAACTCGTAATAACGGCGGGAGCGCACGCGGCGGAAATCGCCCACCCACGTCCGCACCTCCACCGTATCGCCATAGCGCACCGGCAGCAGAAACTCGATATCGGTTTCGTGCGCCAGCCACAGAAAGCCCATCCCCTCGTAACGGTCTTTGCTATAGCCCACCGCAGCCGAAGCATCGAAAGCGGCCTCCTGCATATAGCGAGCGTAGTTGGCATTGTTCAAATGCCCGTAGGCATCGCACTCGTAATGGCGAACGCGGAAAGTGGCGGTGTGGACGGCAGCAGGCATAAGGGTTATTCACTCAACAGCCAGCGGATGGCATTCTCGCGCTGGTCAATCGGAAAGAAGCGGGTCGCGTCACGGGTTGGCGCGAGAGCGCGAATGAAACCATCAATGAAGGTCAGCATGAAACCCGGTTTGTGCAAGATCGCGGTGCGCCCGCTGGCTCGATTCGGGGTCAACGATTCGAGGCGGCGGAAACGCTGCGTCATGCCCACCAGCGAGACTTCGCGGGTGGCGTGACCGATGTCCACCAGATATCGCGCCGTCGCATGATGCGGTGTTTCGCGCAGGATGTGTTCTAGCTTGAAGAAAAATTCGTCCAGCGCATGCTTATCGTTGTCCTTGAATACAAACTCATGGATGCCGTTTTCGAGCAAATGATAAGCGCAGCCACGCTGTTCAGACGCATCACTCATCGGCTTGTCTCTCCTGCTTTGCTCATACCCACGACAAGTGGCATTATAACTTGCCAGACGGAAGTGAGCTATGGTATGTGGAACAGCATGGTTCGGTTTTTTCGGGAAATCTTCATAGATTACATAAGTACCTTGCATAATAATGATCATCGAGTTTTGACCACAGTGGAGATCATCAGGAAAGCCGAAGCGTGGCATTGAAAACGCTCAAACATCCGATTATAGGATTGCTCCTCGTAGCCGTGCTATCGCTATTGCTGGCTTCCGCACCCATACCCCCTGCCGCACTCCCTATCTACCCCACAAGGCCGTCACGCCCAATAGACTACAATCGTGCTGAACCGGCTCTCCTGTTGTTCGAGGAGACGCAGCAGGCCAATGATGAATACAACCTGACTGCAACAGCTGTCCAGAACGGCGGCAGCATTCACCCTTCCGAACTCGAACCCATCACACTTGCCAACACCGCCCGCGTCCGCGAGCTACTGCGGCTGGTCACGCCAGCTATGCAGCCCTTGAGCGATGCGGTCTTCAGCCCGGATGGAATGCACATCGCCTCGGCGGGAGGGGATGGCGCAGTGCGCCTGTGGGATGCCACTAGCGGACAAATGCTGTCGGCGCTGTTGCGTCACTCAGACTGGGTTTTCAGCGTCCGGTTCAGCCCGGATGGGACGCGCATCGTCTCGTCGGGTGCAGACGGCATGGTGCGCCTGTGGGATGCCGCCAGCGGCGCGGAACTGCGTGTGTTGCAAGGCCATTCCAACACGGTGAAACAGTCGCTTTTCAGTGCCGACGGACAGCGCGTACTTTCCGTCAGCGATGATCGTAGTCTGCATCTGTGGGATGTGGACAGCGGAACGCCGATCATGACACTGAAAACCAACACCCCCGTCTTATGCGCGGACATCAACCGCGATGGGACGCGCATCGTCTCCGGCGAATCGGACGGCAACGTGATCGTGTGGAATGCGGGCAGTGGGCAATCGCTAACTCATCTAAACGGACATAGCGGTTCAGTGTACAGCGTGGCGTTCAACCGCGATGGGACGCGCATCGCCACCGCCAGCACTGACCATACGGTTCGCCTGTGGGACGCGATCAGCGGACAGGCCATCGCCACGCTCAATGGTCACAATAACTGGGTGTGGAGTGCGCTTTTTAGCCCAAATGGGCAATTGATCGTCTCTGCAAGTCGAGACGGTACGATTCGCCTGTGGGACGCAACCAGTGGCAATCCGCTGGCGCTTTTGCGTGGTCACAACGACAGCGTGTGGAGCGCGACGTTCAGCGCAGACGGCACACGCATCGTCTCCGCCAGTGATGACGGCACGCTGCGCGTGTGGGGAATCCAATCTGGTTGAGAAGACTGCCTCAGATGTCACACACAAAGAAATAATCTTT
>CAIVEA010000855.1 GCA_903904765.1 uncultured Chloroflexota bacterium | reverse complement strand
TCGCTCGTGTTGAGTGTGGTATTGGTGGTCACATTCAGCATGGGGACGGTGGGCGTGTTTGTGGGCGGTTTGTTAGCCTCGTTGATTGCAACTATCATCGGGTTTTACTGGGCGCGTGAGGATTATGGATGGACGTTTGACTTCCGAAAACTGGGCGAGATGTTGCGATTTTCTTTGCCACTTGTGCCATCGGGTATCGGGGTGTTTATCTACCTGTATATTGATCGGTTGACGATCAATCACTTGATGACGATGACCGATGTGGGCTTGTTTGGCGTAGCGTACCGGATTGCTTCGATGGTGAGCCTGTTGATGTTCGGGTTTCAGACGGCACTGACTCCACTCATCTATAACCATTATCGTGATCCGAATACGCCGAGTCAGCTTGCGCGGCTGTTTCGCTATTTCGCGGCTGCGGCGCTGCTGATGACAATCGGTCTATCGGTCTACGCTCGCGAAATTCTTGCTATTCTGACTACTGAGAAATATGCTCCAGCATGGTCGGTTGTTCCGTTGCTCGTTCCGGCTTCGATCTTTTCCAGTCTGTATATTTTCGCTCCCGGTCTGGCGATTGCCAAACGAACTTCCACGATTGCGTTCATCAATATTGCGGGAGCGACAATCAATACCGTGCTGAATCTGCTGTTCATCCCCATTTGGGGGATTGAAGGCGCTGCGTTGGCAACTTTGATGAGTACGATAATCGTGTTTGGGCTTTATATGGTGTTCAGCCAAAGATCGTATTTTGTGCCACATGCGTGGGGACGATTAATTCTGGCTGGCGTAGGGACGATTGTGATTGTGGCAGCTGGCGGAGTATTGGATGGCAGTAATCTCACTCATTTGGCGATCAAAGCGGTGTTGGTGCTGGTCGCGGGGGGAGGGTATATCATGTTGGGCTTGGTGACCCCGATTGAGTTCCGGGATATTGTGCTGACCGTTCGTAGTGAAGCCGTCAAGTTGTCCCGCAAGATCGGTAAGCGTGTGCCGCCATCTATCTCGTAGCAGGTACAACGAGTGGTCTGATGGATGCTCCCATGATGTGCTGATGCGATAGAATAGAGCAGGTATGCAGGATGTATCCCTGCGCCGTGTGATGTTGTTTTACCGAAGCACGTCCCTCCGCGCTTGTGGACGTGATTCATATTGCAGCTATAAGGAGTCCATGATGATTAAGTTGATCGCTTTCCTGAAACGCAAGCCGGGTATGACGATTGAGCAATTTAAGGTGCGCTGGGTAGATGAACACACCAAGATTTCCGGCAAAATGCCCGGTTTGCTGGGCTACCGAGTGAATATCATGCAGGCGAATCAGCCCGATAATCAGGAGCCGAACTACGACGGCACAGCTGAATTGTGGTGGAACAGCGTGGCGGATATGGAAGCGGCATTCGAGAGCGACATCGGCAAGGCTGCTGGCAAGGATGCTGATGAGTTCTGCGAAGTGCGCTACCATCTGTACACCGACGAATATTACATTATGCCGGGGCCGTAGGGTGGAGATGGTGTGCTGATGAGCGACCTGTTCCCAACAATTCCCCATTCCGAGTATCCGCAGCGATGGGAGGCGGTGCAGAGGCTTATGCGCCAGCAGAGTCTTGACCTGCTGATTGCGTATGCGGATGACCGGGCGGTGTTCGGTGCTGCTCATGCCCGCTGGTTGGCGAACTTTCCGGTTCATTTTGAGCCGGTTTGTATTTTCTTCCGACCAGAGGGTGACCCTGTGCTATGTTCAGGCCCGGAAAGTGACGAATATGCGCGGTTGGTCGGGCGTATTTCCGATGTGCGTGTTTTGCGTGAGTTCACGCATCCTGATGAGGATTATCCGTACAGCCGGATTAGCGGCGTGGCTGAAATCGCGGCGGAAATGGGTAGTGGTGCTGCGCTGCGTGTGGGGCTGGCCGGACGTGGACTGATGAGTGAGTCGTTTTTTGCTGCACTGACGCGGGCGCTGCCTGATGCGATGTGGGTGGATGTGGAAAACGCAATGTGCAACCTGCGCGCGGTGAAGTCTCCAGCGGAAATCACAGTGATCCGGCGAGTTTATCAAATTGCGGAGATTGGAATCAATGCGGCTATTGCTGCTATCGCGCCGGGTGTGACCGAACGGGCGATTATGGCGGAAGCCGAGAGCGCAATGCGACGCGCCGGTGCGGAGGGCACAGGGATTGATACGATTGTGGCTTCTGGCCCGAACAGCCGCCCGATTCTGGCGCGTTCAACGCTGCGACAGGTGCAAGCCGGCGAAATTGTGCTGCTGACAATGGCACCACGCTATGAAGGGTATCATGCCGCGATCGGACGGCCCGTGCTGGTGGGCGCTGTGCGAGATGAGGTGCGGCGGGCATTGACGGCGGCGGTGGAGGCTCACCAGAAAGCGGCGGCTGCGCTGCGTCCGGGGATAGAAGGGCGGGCGGTAGAAGCCATCGGGCGGGAAGTGATCGCTCGTGCCGGATTAGCTGAATACTTCCTGTATTCGGGAGTACACAGTGTGGGTGTGATCGAGTTTGAACTGCCGATTTTCGGCCCCAGTAGCCCGGTTGCTTTCGTACCGGGGATGGTCATCTCCATTGACATCCCGCTATTCAATACGCCGTGGGGCGGACTGCGGATTGAAGATGGCTACCTGATTACGGAGAATGGCGCAGAATCGCTCAATAGCACACCATTCCTGATTGACCGCTAAGTAGGGATGGGGAGGGCGTACCCTCCCCGAGAGGCCAACGAACAGCAATCCGATACAAAAGGATTGTTGTTCGTTGTATCCGAAATTATGGGATTTGCGGGCAACTCGATTCTACAGTAGCAGTAGCCAGATCGAGATTGACTGCTGTGATGGATGTTCCACTATTCTCGTAATCGTCCACCCAGTTTTGCAGCGGAATGTACTTTAGTGCAGGAATACCACTACGATTGCAGATGTCTGTTCCTCCCTGTGACACAAGATAGTTGGCGAGGATGGCACTCAAGCGGGGTGCGGCAAATGATGTGCCACGCATCAATTCGCCTGTAACCGGGTCTAGGATGTACCCATTCATGAGGACTTCAGCGGCGTTCGACCAAGAGGCACGCTGAGTATTGGGGGC
>CAIVEA010000854.1 GCA_903904765.1 uncultured Chloroflexota bacterium | reverse complement strand
CGGTCACGCTGCACCCATTCGTGGGGCGATCACCTTCCAGAACGTCAATTTTGGCTACAGTGATGGCGGTCAATCGGTCTATGATGTGTCGTTCGACATCCGACCGGGACAGACGGTGGCGATTGTCGGGCAGACGGGTTCAGGTAAAAGCACGCTCACCAAGCTCCTTAACCGCATTTACGATGTCGATTCGGGGCAGGTGTTGGTGGATGGCGTGAATGTGCGCGACTGGAATCTGGCTTCGCTGCGCTCACAAATCAGCGTGATCGAGCAGGATGTGTTTCTATTCAGCCGTTCGGTGGCGGATAATATTCGCTTCGGCAAGCCGGAGTCTGGGCAGGATGTAGTGGAGGATGTGGCACACAAAGCGCAGGCGCACGACTTTATCACCGCTATGCCGCAGGGCTACGACACAGTGGTCGGGCAGCGCGGTGTGACGCTCAGCGGCGGGCAACGCCAGCGCATTGCGATTGCCCGCGCTTTCCTGACTGATCCGCCTATTCTGGTGCTGGACGACAGCACCAGCGCGATTGACAGCGCCACCGAAGACCGGATTCAGCAGGCGATCTGGGCGGCCTCACGCGGGCGCACCACGTTGTTGATTACGCACCGCCTGTCGCAGATTCGCTGGGCAGATCACATCATTGTGATGAAACACGGGCGTGTGGTGGCACAGGGCAAGCACGACGATTTGCTGCACACCTCGGACGCTTATCGGCGGATTTTCGCCCGTTACGAAGAACCTGCAACCGAAACCACGCCATCTCAGCAGGAGGGATGAGGCGCTCATGGGCTTTTTTGACGCGCTCAACCAAGACAACTATGACCGTCAGTACGACGACAACTATTTGTTGCGCCGTATCTGGGATTACTTCCGGCATCAGCGGGCGAATCTGCTTGCTATCGGCGGGACGCTGATCGTATTCGCGTTCACGGGCGCGCTCGTGCCGATCATCATTTCGACGGCGGTGGGGGCGCTCCAGACCAATAACACGCTGGAGGCCATGAGCGCCCTGATTGCGGCGCTGTTCGCCACGCTGCTGGTGGATTACTTCCTGAACGTGTTTCGCCGCAAGGTCACGGCGCGGGTGATCGGCATAGGCATCGGGCAGATGCGTAAGGACGCTTTCGCCGCCGCTGTTAACCGTGACCTCGCTTTTTACGACGATAACAAATCTGGCAAGATCGTCAGCCGCATCACCAGCGATACGCAGGAATTCGGTAACGTCCTCGTGATTTTTAGCGACATTTTCACGCAGATGATAGAACTGGTGATTCTGGCGTTTGTGCTGGTGCAGCGGTCATGGCAACTGACGGTGTTGGTGGTGCTATGGATGCCCGTTTTCGGTGGCCTCGCGCTCATGTTCCGCTATCTGGCGCGTAAAGTGGGGCGGCAGGGTGCGCGGGCGATGGCAGCGGTGAACGACAACATTCAGGAGAGCGTAGCCGGCATCGGCGTGGCGAAGAATTTCCGCCGCGAGAGTATGATTTACGACGAGTTCATGGGTGTGAACGCCCAATCGTACAAGATCAACCTGCGCCGGGGCTTCGTGATGGCGCTGGTGTTCCCTACGCTGAACGCGGTCACGGGCTTGGGCACGTCGTCGATAGTGTACTTCGGCGCACAGGCGGCGGTGGGCGGCGCGATCAGCATTGGCTCGTGGTATCTGTTCATCCAGAGCGTTGACCGCTTCTGGTTCCCGCTGATTAACTTGGCGGGGTTCTGGAGTCAGCTTCAGCAGGGGTTGAGCGCGGCGGAGCGCCTGTTTGCCCTGATTGATGCCGAGAACACGGTGAAGCAGAGCGCCTCGCTGCTCGCTGGTGAGCTGACGGGCGCGATCACCTTCCGGGATGTAGTGTTCGAGTACAAGACCGGGGTGCGCGTCCTCGATCATTTCGACCTGACGATTTCACCCGGCGAAAGTATCGCTTTTGTGGGGCATACGGGTGCGGGCAAAAGCACCATCGCCAAGCTGATCGCTCGCTTCTACGAATTTCAGGGCGGCGACATCCTGATTGATGGGCACGATATTCGCACCTTCAACCTCGAGTCGTACCGCAGCAAGCTCGGCATTGTGTCGCAGCAGCCATTTTTGTTCAGCGGTACGATTGCCGATAACATCCGCTACAGCAAACCGGAAGCCACCGATGCTGAGGTGGAAGCGGTGGCGATGAGCATCGGTAACGGCGAATGGCTGGATACGCTGCCGAACGGATTGCAAACCGATGTGGGCGAACGCGGGGCGCGGTTGAGCATGGGGCAGCGGCAACTGGTGAGTTTGCTGCGCGTGCTGCTTCAACGTCCGGCTATCTTCGTGCTGGATGAAGCCACCGCCAGCATTGACCCGTTCACCGAAACGCAGATTCAAGAGGCACTCGATCTGATTCTCGCCCGCAGCACGTCCATTTTGATCGCCCACCGCTTGAGCACGGTACGCAGCGCCGATCGCATCATTGTGCTGCGCGAAGGGCGAATCATCGAGTCCGGCAATCATCGCACGCTGGTGGCGCAGGGTGGACATTATGCCGAACTGTACAACACCTATTTCCGCCATCAGAGCCTCGAATACCTGAACACCAACCCTGACGAGAAATTCCGTGCGCTGAAGGGGTAGGTTGCCTTACACTCCTGAATGTTTGTCTTTGTAGGGCTGGCACGTGCCAGCCCGTTTGTTTTCTGGTTGATCTGTTGACAGGGCGCATTTGGCAGCGGAGTCGTTGTGGGGCTATAGTAGGAGGAGAGTAACCGAATATCTGTTTACGCATGTGAAATTATGAGCGTTATCCATTCTCAGATTGACCCCAACAGCGACGATTTCCGCGAGAACTACGCCCACAATCAGCAGTTGATGCGAACGCTTTCCGAGCGTCAGGCCAAAGTCCGCGCTGGCGGCAGCGAACGCGCTGTCAAGAAGCATCTGGATGCAGGCAAACTGCTGCCCCGCGAACGGGTGGAACTACTCCTCGACCCCAACACGCCGTTCCTCGAATTGAGCGCCCTTGCCGCATGGGATATGTACAACAACGAGAGTCCCGGCTCCGGCGCGATCACGGGCATCGGCATCATCAACGGCGTGGAGTGCATGATTAACGCTAACGAGGCCACCGTAAAGGGCGGGACGAGCTACCCGATCACCGTGCAGAAGGCGCTACGGGCGCAGCGCATCGCCACCGAAAATCGGCTGCCGTGCCTGTATCTGGTTGAGTCCGGCGGCGCGAACCTGCCACATCAGGCCGATCTGTTCGTGGAAGGCGGGCGCAGCTTTGCGAATCAGGCCAAGATGAGCGCCCTCGGTATCCCGCAGATTTCGCTGGTGTTCGGCAATAGCACGGCTGGCGGCGCGTATATCCCCGGCTTGAGCGATTACAGCGTGTTTGTCCGCAAGCAGGCGTTGGCTTTCCTCGGTGGGCCGCCGCTGGTGAAGATGGCGACGGGCGAGGAAGTGGACGACGAGTCGCTGGGTGGTGCGGAGATGCACGCCCGTTTGTCCGGGCTGGCGGATTATGTGGCGGAAGATGATGCAGACGCGATTCGCATCGGGCGTGAGTTGATCGGGCGGTTGAACTGGCGCAAGACGCTGCCGGCCAATCTGCGTTCGCCGGAACCGCCGCTCTACGACCCTGACGAACTGCTGGGCATCGTGCCGATGGATACCATTCGCAAACCGCTGGACATGCGCGAGGTGCTGGCGCGGATGGTGGACGGCTCGCGCTTCATGGAGTTCAAGCCGGATTATGGTTCGACGCTGGTGTGCGGTCATGCCCATCTCAACGGTTTTCCGGTGGGGGTGATCGCCAACAACGGTGTGCTGTTCAGCGAATCCGCTAACAAAGCCGCGCAGTTCATCCAGTTGTGCAATCAGGCACGCATCCCGCTGTTGTACCTGCAAAACATCACCGGATTCATGGTGGGGCGCAAGTACGAAGAAGAAGGGATCATCAAGCATGGCTCCAAGATGATAAACGCCGTCGCCAACAGCAGCGTGCCGCAGTTTACCGTGCTGATCGGCGGGAGCTACGGCGCAGGGCATTATGCCATGTGCGGACGCGCCTATGACCCGCGCTTGCTGTTCGCATGGCCGACCAGCCGTATCGCCGTAATGGGCGCGGAACAGGCGGCGGGCGTGCTGGGCATCATCCAGACGGACGCGGCGCGGCGCAAAGGTGAAGAACCGGATTTGCAGCAAATCGAGCAGATGAAGTTCATGGTGCGCTACAAGTTCGAGGAAGAAAGCGATCCGTACTATGCGACGGCGCGGCTGTGGGATGACGGGCTGATTGACCCGCGTGATACCCGTCATGCGCTGACGGTGGGGCTTTCAATGACTTACAACCGCGATTGGGTGACGGAAGATCAGCCGCGTTTCGGCGTTTTCCGCATGTAGAAGGTGGGCTGACCGATGAACCGCTTACGCCGGGTGTCGTGGACATCCAGAACGGTGTTCTGGCTGATTCTGGTCGGGTTGATCGGGCTGGGGCTGTTCGCCTTTTTCCAGTCGCAGGCGGGGCAGCAAACGCTGCTGGTGTGCTGCGGTGGGGCGGCGCTGCTGGCGATGATCGGGTTGCTTTCGGAGCGCGCGATGCGCCGCCGCTAGGGGATTGTGATTTCATCCCGCGCTTTTTTAGAGAATAGAATGCTTTACGGGTTGAGGTGTAAAAAAGAATATGAACACACGGGTGAGCGCCTATCAGCCTTTTACTGATGAGCATGAGATGTTCCGCAAGAGCGTGCGGAACTTTGTCGAGAAGGAATTGAACCCGCACTGTGACGAATGGGAGGAGGCCGGTACATGGCCTGCTCATGACATCCTCAAGAAGATGGGCGAACTCGGCTTTCTGGGGCTGAATTACGAGGCCGAGTATGGCGGCGCGGAGGCGGACATCTGGTTTACCGTCGTCCTCGCAGAGGAAATGGGGCGCTGTGCCAGCGCAGGCGTTCCGATGGGCATTCTCGTCCACACCGATATGTGTACGCCGGCTCTTGCCAAATATGGCAGCGCGGAACTGAAGCAGAAGTATCTTGCGCCGGCCTTGCGCGGCGAGATGGTGGGCTGCATCGGCGTGACCGAACCGGGTGCGGGCAGCGACGTGGCGGGCATTCTCACCCGCGCCGAAGTCGTTGGCGACGAGTATGTGATTAACGGTTCCAAGATGTATATCACCAACGGCACACAGGCTGACTGGGTGTGTTTGCTGGCACGAACCACACCGGGGGCCGGCTACCGGGGCATGTCGCTCATCCTTGTGCCTACGGATACGCCCGGTTTCAGCGTCAGCCGCAAGTTGGACAAGCTCGGCAACCGCAGCAGCGATACCGCCGTGCTGTCGTTCGAGGATGTGCGCGTGCCGATGAGCAACCTGATCGGCCCGGAGGGCATGGGTTTTTACCTGCAAATGGAGCAGTTCCAGATGGAACGGTTGGTGGGGGCGCTCTCGGCGGTGTCCGGCATGGAATGGGCGGTGCGCGAAACCATGCGGTATTGCCACGAGCGCCAGACCTTCGGACAGCCCCTCATCCATAACCAGTGGATTCAGTTCAAATTGGTGGAATTGCTGACCGAGATCGAGGCGCTGCGCCAGTTGTGCTATTCCTGCGCGGGGCTGATGGAACGGCAGGCGGACGTGCAGGAGGTGACGCGCATTGCTTCGATGTGCAAGCTGAAAGCCGGACGGCTGGCGCGGGAAGTGGGCGATACCTGCATTCAGTTCTACGGCGGTATGGGCTACATGAACGAATCCCGTATCAGCCGCTATTTCCGCGATGCGCGTTTGCTCTCCATCGGCGGCG
>CAIVEA010000853.1 GCA_903904765.1 uncultured Chloroflexota bacterium | reverse complement strand
GCCGTGTCCCTACGAAAGAACATCCGATACCCAAGAAGGAACAGAGAGCGAGGACTTTCTCCCCTACTTCAGCACGTTCGGGTATTTGTCCGCGTTGGGCAGGATGACCGCCCGCACCACGCCGTCCCCGTAGGTCGCCGCCGTCTCGAACGCCTGTCCCGTCTGTTCCAGCGGGAAGGTGTGCGTTGCCAACCGATCCAGATCAATCTGTCCGCGTTCGGTCAGGGCGATAGCCGTTTCGTACACATGCTTCATGCGGCGCGAGGGTTGAATCATCACCTCTTTGCGCCGTGCATTAGAAGCCTTCAGTTTCATCTCGTCCTCGGCGGGGATGCCCACGATCACCACCCGTCCGCCAAAGCGCACCATATCCACACACTGGTCAACCGTCTCTGCCGCCCATGCCGCTTCCCACGCCACATCCACACCGCGCTTGCCCGTCACGCGCAGCACTTCCGCCACCGGATCAACCGCACGTGCATCCAGCACAAACTCCGCGCCATAGGTTTCCGCCAGCGCCAGCCGCCACGGATGATGGTCTACTGCAAAGATGCGCTTTGCACCGCCCAATCGCGCCAAGCGGATGAGCAGCAGGCCAATCGCGCCACAGCCCAGCACCGCCACATCCTCGCCAATTTGCAGCTTGCCGAGGCGGTTGGCGTGAATCGCCACACCCAGCGGTTCCAGCAGCGCCGTCCCCGCCATGCTGATCGAGTCGGGGACGGGGATGCAGCAGTGCGCCGGATGCACCATGCGCTCGCGCAGCGCCCCGTGATACGGGGATGTGCCTAGAAATTCCAGATTCAGACACAGGTGCGGTTCGCCATGCTGACAGCGTTCGCACACGTTGCACGGCTTGGCGGGGTCAATCGCCACCCGCTGCCCGACGTGCAGCCCTTCCACGCCATCGCCCAGCGCCAGCACCACGCCAGCCGCCTCATGCCCCAGCGTCAGCGGCCCTTCGGGGATGACACCGCCTACATTTCCCAGCAGATAAGCGTGCAGATCACTGCCGCACACGCCCACTGCCGTCACATCCAGTAGCACCTGCCCCGGCCCCGGCGCACTGTCGCTGGCCTCTTGAATGCGAATGTCGCGTGCGCCGTAGATATAGCTGACTTTCATCGTTCGCTCTTTTCAGTTCAGTTCCGAGCCGCCATCCACATTATAGGTCTGCCCCGTGATATAGTCGCCCTCGTCTGAGGACAGAAAGGCGCACATGGCAGCAATCTGTTCGGCTGTGCCGGGGCGCTTGAACGGGATGCGCTCCACCCGCCGCCGATACCACTCACCGGGGGGCAACCCGTTCGCCGCACCCATCGCCTTATCGAGGTTATCCCACATGCGCGTGGGGACGACGCTGGGGCAAATGGCGTTCACATTGATGCCGTAAGGCGCGAGCGCCATCGCCGAACCTTGCGTGATGGTGATGACCGCCCCTTTGGACACCGAATAATGCAGCGCATCTGCCCGCCCGCGCCGTCCGGCAATCGAGGAGATGTTAATCACCTTGCCGTGGCTGCCCTCGGCGCGTCCGGCCTGCTTCACCGAGTCGGGAACTTGCGCCACCATCTGCTTGGCCACCGCTTGCAGGCAGAAGAACACGCCGCGCTGGTTCACGCGCTGAAGCGTATCCCACTGTTCGGGGGTCATCTCCAGAAAAGAGGCTTTCTCCGAAAGGCCGGCGTTGTTGACCAGAATATCAATCTTGCCGAAGCGCGCCACCACATCGCTCACCATCTGGTTGATCTGGTCAATGTCACCCACATCCATCGGGTAGGCCAGCGCCTCCGCCCCCGCCCGTGACATATCCTCCGCAGCGCGGAACACCACGTCGCGGTCAATTTCCGCCACCACCACATGCGCCCCTTCCTGTGCGAAACGCATGCCGGTGGCATAGCCAATCCCGCGCCCCGCCCCGGTGACGATGGCAACTTTCCCTTGCAGCCGACCCGGTACTACCGCCATAGTGAAGCCTACCTTTGTTCCAGCCGTCCGCTGCCGGACAGCACGTTAAACCAGCGCAGAAACCCGCGCCAAATGCCCCCGATTATAGAAGCATTCTATGGTTTTCACATATGTGACCAATATGCACATTTGACCAGTTGGCGCTATAATCACCCGCGATTTGAGGTGTTTTAACAAGGATAACACAATGGCAGCAGCGACCATGAAAGCCGCGATCTACGCCGGCCCCGGTGACATCCGGGTGGATGATCTTCCAATTCCTGATGCGCCCGGTGCGGGCGAACTCCTAGTGCGCGTGCGCGCCTGCGGGGTGTGCGGCAGCGATGTTTCGGACTGGTATATGGCTCCGCGTGCGCCGCTGGCATGGGGACACGAACCCGCCGGAGATGTGGTGGCAGTGGGCGCGGGCGTGACCACCTTCAAAGAAGGGGATCGCGTAGCGGTTCATCATCATGTCCCCTGTATGGTGTGCGACCTGTGCATGCACGGTCACTATACGCTGTGCCCCACCTTCAAGCGCACCCGCCTGTATCCGGCAGGCATGGCGGAATACATCCGCATTCCGGCGGAAATCGTGGAGCGCGACATCCTCAAACTGCCGGACGGCATGCCCTACGAAATCGGGGCGCTGGTCGAACCGATTGCCTGCTGCGTGCGGGCGCTGGATCGCTCCAACATTCGCCCCGGCGACAATATGCTGGTGGTGGGCGCGGGCTTCAACGGCATCGTCATGGGCATGCTGGCAAAATACTGGGGCGTGAGCAAGACTGCCCTGCTAGACCGCCTGCCCGTCCGCATCGAACGCGCTCAAAAGATGGGCTTCAACACCTTCAACGTGGAAGATGGCGACCTTGCCGACCAGATCAAAGCGTGGGCGGGGGGCAAAGGGCCGCACGTCATCGTGCTGACGGTTGCTAACCAGAAGGCGCTGGACATGGCCTTCGACTTAATCGGCCCCGGCGGTACACTCATGGTGTATGGTACCGCCAAGCCGGAAGACCGCTGGCCGTTGAGCATCAACCGCGTGCTGTTTCAGGAGATCGTGGTCACGGGTTCGTATTCCAGCAGCCCCCACGACACCCGCCGCACGCTGGACATGCTGGCGGACGGACGGCTGGATGGCGCGGCGCTCATCACCCATCGCTTCCCGATCACGGAAGCCGACAAAGCATGGCATCTGACCAAAGCAGCAGGCGATTCATTGAAAGTGATGGTACAAGTCTAATGGCGAACACAATGCGCGGGGTTTATTTTCTGGAACCGGGCAAGCTTGAAATGCGGGAAGTCCCCATCCCGCAACCGGGGCCGGGCGAAGTGGTCATCAAGGTCGAATCCGCCACCACCTGCGGCACCGACCTGAAAGCCTACCGGCGCGGGCATAAACTGTTTAAGCCGCCCATGCCCTTCGGTCACGAGTATGCCGGCATCGTCAGCGCGGTGGGCGCGGGCGTGACGGCCTTCAAAGAGGGCGACGCAGTGATGGGGACGAACACCGCCCCCTGTAACGAGTGCTTCTACTGCCGTCGCGGTTGGCAGCAGCAGTGCATCCATCTGGAAGGGCGCTTCAACTTCGGCTCGTATGCCGAATACCACCGCATCCCCAATTACATCGTGCAGCAGAACCTGTTCCACAAGCCGGATCACCTGCCCTTCACCGAAGCCTCGTTCATCGAACCGCTGGGCTGCGCGGTGCTGTGCGCCATCAATGCCGGTGTGCGGTTGGGCGATACCGTCGCCATCATCGGCGTGGGGGCGCAGGGCTTGATGCAGATTCAACTGGTGAAGGCGCTGGGCGCATCGCGGGTGATCGCCATCGGGCGTTCGCCGGGGCGCTTGGAACGCGCCAAGCAGGTGGGCGCAGATGTCATCTTCAGCAGCCTCGACGGTGATCCGGTGGCCTTCGTCAAGGAACTCACGGGCGGGCATGGCGCGGACATCGTGATCGAAGCGGCGGGCAGCGCCGATACATGGTCGCAGGCCATCCTGATGGCGCGCAACGGTGCGACGGTCATGCAGTTCAGCGGCCTCCCCGGTGGGACGCAGGTCAGCTTCGACGCGACCAAGCTGCACTACGGCGAGATCACCATGAAGGGCATCTTCCACATGACCCCGCGTGCCGCAGAAATGGCGGCGCAGATGCTCGATAGCGGGCAGGTGACGGTCAAGCCGATTCTGGACGGCGTGATTCCGCTGTCGCAGGTCGAAGACGGCTTGCTGCGGATGCACCGCAGCGAAGTTATCAAACTGGCGGTTGTACCCAGCCTGCCAGAGTAACATTAAGAAATCTTTACGTTTCGGGGAACGGTTCCGCCTCAAGCGCAGTTGCAGCCTTCCCCGAAGCGGTCTAGTATCCCTCATAGATAGAAATTCCGGGTAAAAGGGGATGCATGATGGCTGAAGTAGACCAACTGATTCAAGCGGTGATGGAGAAATACAACTGTTCGGAAGAACAGGCGAGAAAAGCGGTGACGGTGGTCGCGCTGGTGGCGGAAAAGCAGCAGCGCGATCAGGCGGGCGGCGGCGAAGCACCCAGCGGCGTGCGTGCGCGGGGCGGCAAGGGCGGCGGACTCGACATGGGCGATTTGCTCGGCAGTCTGCTCGGCGGCGGTCAGCAGGGGCAGCAAGGCGGCAGCGACCTCATTGGCAGCCTGCTCGGCAGCGTCCTCGGCGGCGACGGGCAGCAGGGACAGCAGGGCAGCGGCAACGACCTCATCAGCGGTCTGCTCGGTAGCGTCCTCGGCGGCGGTGGTAGCGGTCAGGGCAAGCAGGGCAGCGACGACCTCATTGGCAGCCTGCTCGGCAGCGTCCTCGGCGGCGGCGGTAGCGGTCAGGGCAAGCAGGGCAGCGACGACCTCATTGGCAGCCTGCTCGGCAGCGTCCTCGGCGGCGG
>CAIVEA010000852.1 GCA_903904765.1 uncultured Chloroflexota bacterium | reverse complement strand
GGCCGCCGATGGTGCGGGTGAGGATGTTGCCCTCTTCCTCCACCACTTCGGTTTCCTGTGTGCGGCGGCTGGGTGTGGCACGGCCTTTACGTTCGGTGATGCCACGTGAAGAAGCTTCTTCAGCCTCTTCATCTTCTTCGTCCATCACATCATCTTCGATGTCGGCGCTGGGGACAGCCGCTTCTTGCTGGCGAAGCCCGCGACGGCGTTTTGACTTGTCATTCAGCGAATCTTCGGCGGCCATGCTGCCCTCTCCTCATGAATATTTTTCCGGGTGAAGCAGAGCCGTACCCGGCGAGACCTGAAAAATCGAACAGTACCACTATGCAAGACACCGCCTGCAACGACGGTGTCCTGAGAGAAAAGCAGGGGAGCCAAGAATCGAACTCGGAACCTACGGATTTGGAGGCCGTTGCTCTGCCAATTGAGCTACTCCCCTATGTGCCGCGATTTATTTCGCCTCGCGGTAAAGCACATGACGGCGAACTAGCGGGTCGTACTTCTTCATTTCCAACCGCGCCTGATCGTTACGCCGATTTTTTTGCGTGTAGTACATGTGTCCGCTCTCGGTGCTCTTCATTTTCACCAAGACACGGTTGCCTTTTTTTGCCACCGTTATTCTCCATCATTCCCTAACAGCGTACCAAGCCTTTGATGGGATTTGAACCCATGACCTCACCCTTACCAAGGGTGTGCTCTACCGACTGAGCTACAAAGGCACTCTCTATTGCGTCCAGATCGTTCGATCTGAAGTGGGCCAGGTAGGACTCGAACCTACGAAGGCTTCTGCCAGCGGATTTACAGTCCGCCCCCTTTGCCACTCGGGACACTGACCCAGATTTGTAAACTGCGAGAGCCACCACTGAGGCTCGAACTCAGGACCTACCGCTTACAAGGCGGTCGCTCTGCCAACTGAGCTATGGTGGCCGGTTACGCCGGAATTGTACCATGAGGTAGGCAGGGCATTCAAGACGTGCTTGCGGCTTCCCTAAGCAGTGGGCATTCTAGCCGATGGGCATAGGGTTGTCAATATCCCGCCTTGCCAAGTAGAATCCTGATTCAGTGAATATATGCCCTCACCCTAATGCCCTCTCTCTTACGGCGAGAGATTCCCTAAGGGTTGAGAATTTACGTCGTCTATGGGAGAAATGATCTATGCCCACCATGCTGCGCGGAGTGATGGTGTTCGCGCTGCTGCTGGCAGCGGGGTGCAGCGGTCAGCGTGGGCAAACGATGGAGGACATCCCCACGCCCGCGCAGATAGACGCGCTGGCGACGGCGCAGGTGCAAACTGCCAATGCCCCCCCGCCCGGTTTCCGCGATTCGGTTTCGTTTCCCGAAGTGGATGCCAACCTGAGCGACCTCGACGGCGTTCGCTACGAAGTGCAACTGGAATTTGATGGCGTGTTTGCCCGCACCACGCGCACCACCAGCGCCACCACGACCGCGCAAATCAGTTTCAACCGCGTGGGGTCATCGCGGCGGGTGCAGGTGCAAACGGCGGGCGAACTGCTAGGCCGCCCGGATAGCAACTTCGAGGCAGTACGGCTGGGGCCGGACTCGTTTCTGGTGCAAAACGGTCAATGTCTGACCGAAGGTGTGGACGCGCAAACTGCCGCCGCGCTGCGTGCAGGGACGTTGATCGGCGGCGTGACGCAGGCCGTACCCGTCGCCCGTAAAGCCGTTATCAATGGCGAAGAATCGTGGCAATACACCTTCACCGCCGATGCACTCAACTTGCCTAACGTGCATCTTGAGGACGGTGGCACACTGAACCTGACGGGCGGCGAATTGTGGGTCGCCCCTGCCCGCAACGCGGTGGTGCGCTTTTATCTGAATCTGGATGTGACCAACGCGCTCATCTTTGACCGTCAGCTTCCGGTGAGTGGGCAAGTGCTTATTCGCTACGATCTGTACGATGCCGGACAGACCAGCAATATCACTGTTCCGTTCGGATGCTGAGTCGCCCATTTGCTGAATCCCCCCAACCCGATACAACCGGAGGCGCGATGAGGTTGCGTCTGCGGTTCATAGACCCCAAGAGGCCACTTCATGCTCACATTTCCCCCGCTTTTCAATGGCAACCTCGTCCGGTTGGCAGCGCCGCTGCCGGAGGATAAAGAGGTGTTTGCCGGATGGACGCGCAACGACGACTATATGCGCCTGCTGGACGACGATCCGGTAAAACCCCTGTCGGCGGCGCACTTCGGTAGTTTTGACTCTGTTGCTGCGAATGACAGTTTTTATTTCCATCTACGCACGCTGCAAAACGATCAATTAATCGGGTTTGTGGTGCTGTTTAACCTGAAGTGGGGTAATCAGTCCGCTGAGATGGCGATTGGCATCGGCACGCCGGATTATCGGGGTAAAGGATACGGTCAGGATGCGCTGCGGCTGATCCTGAATTACGCTTTCAACGAACTCAACCTGTATCGCGTGGGGTTGAGCGTGATGACCTATAACGATGCGGCCATCAACGCCTACGAACGGGCGGGTTTTGTGCGTGAAGGGGTACGGCGTGGAGCCGTTCAACGCGGCGGCGCACGACATGATCTGGCGCTGTATGGAATTCTGCGCGAGGAATGGCTGAGCCGACCGTATCCAGCGGCACGCTGAACCTGAGAGGTATTCTGTACGATGCCGGACAGACAAGAAACATCACTGTGCCGTTCGGATGCTGAGGAACGCCCGCCCTAATAAAAGTCCAGAGTGCATCTTATTTCGTTCGGCTTTCCTCAATGATGCTGTACCGGAGGCCGAGCAGCCGTCTTAGATACCAATTGGTGGCCTATCGCGCCGACATTCGCGCCCACCAGCGATGGCAGCACCAGAATCAGCAGCGTGAGGGGATAATGCGGCGGTGGTTCGGGAAAGGGGAAGTTGAGCGCCAGCCCCACCAGCGTTGAACACGGGATGCTCAGGCCGATCAGTACGCCCCGGAACCACGCCCGTTCGGGACGCATCCACCCGGTTGCTACTGAAAACCCCAACAAACACATCATCGGATACATCACCTCGGTCACGCTGATGTTGATCACCCCGGTAATGACCACGAAGATAAAAACCCAGCCGGAGGCGATTTTTCGGGAATGATACATCGAACACCTCCGGTAGATGAACAAAACAGCCGGAGGCGATTGCCCCCGGCTGCTTGATACTACTGGGTCGGTCAGTGTCCGTGCTGCTTATTTAGCGGGCGACGGGGTGACCGGCGGGCGGACGAAGCTGCTGACATCACCGCCAACTGCTTCGATGCTGTCGAACAGAACCTGCATGGTGTAGTCCGCGTTGTGCGCGAAGTTACCCGGGTCCTTCTGCGAGAACTGGTAGTTGTAGGCCGCACGCAGCAGGTTCGGTGTCCAAGTGACGAACTTGTTGTCCGAGACGGCTTCTTCAGTGTCCAGCGTGCCGTTGCCGTTGGTGTCGGTGAAGAAGTACGGATAGGCAGACGAGCTGTAGACGATACCTGCACCCGCCTTTTCGGTCACGTACTTCTGCATGGCCGCATACAGCGCGTCCTGGAAGCTGGCGATTTCATTGCGGATCGGTTCGGTCACGTCGCCGTTACCGTTGTAGTCAACCGGGTCAACGCCTTCTGCTTCCTGACGGATGTTCAGAACGTCTTCCGCAGTTTCCACACTGTCATGGCAGTCCGAGCATTCGTCCACGCGGAGCGTGAGTTGGTGCTGGTCATGGCAGGCGACGCAAGTCACATAGTCTTCGCCGTCATGTACGAACAGACCGCTGTATTCCTTATCCGTGAACTGGTACGCGCCCTTGGCATCCGCGCCAAACTTGGTCACGCCAGCCGCGAAGTAATGGATGTTCTTGAAGGCCAGCTTGTCGCTGACATCATCGTCACCAGCGCCCGAACCCTTGATAACGGTATTCAGGCTGACCGTCGATTCACGCCCCTGATGGCAGACCAAGCACAGGTTGCTGGGATCGCCTTCGCCGAAGCTAATGACTGCGCCACTGGGGAACTTGACATCCTTCACCGAGTAGACATTGAATTCGTCTGCCGGGTTGTGGCAGTTGGTGCAAGCGAAACCGTTGGCCGGTTCAGCCGCAATGTTGACACCGTTCTTCAGGAAGACCGGCACGCCTTCGCCAGAGTGGCAGCGAGCGCAAGCACCCGGAACTTCACCCTCTTTGTCCCAGTGACGGAAGGGTTCGCCGGTCGCATCAAAGTGACCCGGATTGTCACGGGTGGCGGTTGACAGGTCAACCTGCGCGGTCTGCTGACCGTTCAACATCGCAATGCT
>CAIVEA010000851.1 GCA_903904765.1 uncultured Chloroflexota bacterium | reverse complement strand
GGTCTACAGCAGGATGCCAACCATTTTCTGCATGAACTCTTTGAGTCCGGCAACTCATGAACGTTGATCGTTCCTGAGCAGATCAATCGTTGTACTTTGACTCGCAGCATTCTATAATAGAACATCTGTCCGAATTCCGATCTCTCATCCACATACAATCCAGTGAGGTGATCCTCCGATGACTCAGGATAAGATCGTCATTCGCAATGCCCGCCTGCACAACCTCAAAAACATCTCGCTGGACATCCCCAAAGAGCAGTTGGTGGCCTTCACGGGCATTTCGGGGTCGGGCAAATCCACACTCGGCTTCGACATTCTGCTCAAAGAAGGCATCCGGCAGTACATGGAATCGCTGGGGATGATTACCTTTGGCCTATCCAAGCCGCCCGTCGACTCGATCAGCGGCCTTTCGCCCTCGGTCAGCATTGACCAGCATTTGAGCAACCACAGCCCGCGCTCCACCGTCGGCACATCCACCGAAATCTACACCTATCTGCGCGTGCTGTTCGCCCGTCTGGGACACCGCCCCTGTCCGGCCTGCGGTGCGGACGTGCCGCCCAACCTGCAAGTCGTAGGCGAGACGCTAGAAGAAGAAAGCAGCGACGCGGAAACCGTCCGCTGTCCGGCCTGCGCTGCCGCACTGCCCGCGCTCAGCATGGCAGCCTTCTCGTTCAACAAACCCGATGGCGCTTGCCCCACCTGCACCGGACTGGGGACAGTCCACCGCGCCAACCTATCGCGCCTCGTCAACGCCGAATTGAGCTTGCAAGATGGCGCGGTTCACGACTGGAACGCCCCTTACCTGCGCCACAACCTCACCATCCTGCAAGCGGCGGCGGCGCACTACGGCTTCCCCTTCGACGCGGCGCAACCCGTCAAAGCGTACCCGCCCGCCTTGCACGATTTACTGTTCTACGGCGCGGATAGCCCGCAGTTCCGCCAACACTTCCCGAATACCGAACCACCCGCCACCGTGACACGCGGACGCTTCGAGGGGATTGCCAGCACCTTGCTGCGCCGCTATGCCGAACACATTGAAGATGCCGACTACCGCCAGAAAATGGACGAGTTTTTAGAAACGCAGGTCTGCCCGGACTGTGCCGGAACGCGCCTGCGCCCCGAAAGCCGCGCCGTGACGGTACAGGGCAGCACCATCACCGCGCTCGCCGCCCTGCCGCTGAACGAGTTAAGCGCGTGGCTGGATAGCCTGCCTGCCGCGCTGCACGACGACGAGAGCGACCTCGCCCGCCCGATTCTGAATGATCTGAGCGAACGCATCCGGCGCGTGCTGGAAATGGGCGTGAGCTACCTGACGCTGGAGCGCCCCGCAACTTCACTCTCGACAGGTGAAGCGCGGCGGCTGCGAATGGCCTCTCTGCTCGGCTCCAGCCTGAGCGGGGTGCTGTACGTCTTTGATGAACCAACCATCGGCCTGCATGACCGCGACACGCATCAACTGGTCAGCTTCCTGCGCCGCCTGCGTGATCTGGGGAACACGGTGCTGGTCATCGAACATGATCTCGACCTGATCGCCGCCACCGACTACTTGGTGGACTTCGGCCCCGGCGCGGGCAAACAGGGCGGGCAAATCGTCGCCACCGGAACACCTGCCGGAGTCGCCACCTTGCCGGACACGCTCACAGGCGCATACCTCGGCGGGCGCATGGGCATCCCTGTGCCACAGCAGCGCCGCGCCCCCGGCGAACGAGCGCTGACCGTTCACAATGCACGGGCGAACAACCTGCGTGGCCTCACCGTCCGCCTACCGCTGGGGCTACTGGTGGCCGTCACGGGCGTTTCGGGGTCGGGCAAGTCCTCGCTGGTATTCGACATTCTGGACAAAGCAGGTCGCCAGCATTTCTACCACGCAGACGCGGCGGCGGGCGCACACGACTCGATTGACGGCTGGCAGCATTTCGATAAGCTCATCACCATCAATCAGGAACAGATCGGGCGCATCCCGCGCTCCAACGCCGCCACCTATTCGGACGTGTTCACCGCCATCCGCGAAACGTTTGCCGCCACGCCGGAAGCCAAGCAGCGCCAGATGACGGCGCGGCACTTCTCATTCAATGTGCCGGGTGGCCGCTGCGAACGCTGCGAGGGCAGCGGATTGTTGACCGTCCAGATGCACTTCCTACCGGATGTCGAAGTCCCCTGTCCGGCCTGTCGCGGGCGGCGCTTCAAGCCGGACACGCTGACCGTCACCTATCGCGGTCATGACATCGCGCAGGTGCTAGACCTGACCATTGAGGAGGCGCTGGTGCTGTTCGCTGATGTCCCCGCCGCCGTCTCGCGCTTGCAGGTCATGATGGATGTGGGTTTGGGCTATGTGCAACTCGGTCAGCCGGCCACCACCCTCAGCGGCGGCGAGGCGCAGCGCGTCAAACTCAGCCGCGAACTGGGCAGGCGCACCGCTGGTCGCACGCTCTATCTGCTGGACGAACCCACGACAGGGCTGCATCCGGCGGATACGGCGCGGTTGCTGGTGCTGTTGCAGCGGCTGGTGGAGGCGGGCAATACGGTCATTGTGGTGGAACACAACCTCGATCTCATCAAATGCGCCGACTGGGTGATTGATCTGGGGCCGGAAGGCGGCAGCGGGGGCGGCAACCTGCTTGCCGAAGGCACGCCGGAGCAGATCGCCGCCGTCCCCGCATCGTACACCGGAGCCAGCCTGCGGCGTGTGCTGTCGCGCAGATGAACCGTTGTACTTTGACTCGCGGCATTCTATAATAGAACGCTTGTCCGAATCCCGATTGCTCATCCGTACACGATCCACCGAGGTGATCCTCCGATGACTCAGGATAAGATCGTCGTTCGCGGCGCACGCGAGCACAATCTCAAAAACATTGATGTCGAGATTCCGCGTAATAAGTTGGTGGTCATCACCGGCCTTTCGGGGTCGGGCAAATCCTCGCTGGCCTTCGATACCATCTTTGCCGAAGGGCAGCGCCGCTACGTCGAAAGCCTGAGCGCCTACGCCCGCCAGTTCCTCGGTCAGATGGAAAAACCGGACGTAGACCAGATCGAAGGGCTGAGTCCGGCAGTCTCGATTGACCAGAAGGGCGTGAGCCACAACCCGCGTTCCACCGTCGGCACTGTCACCGAAATTTACGACTACATGCGCCTGCTGTATGCCCGTGTGGGCATCCCGCACTGTCCGGTGTGCGGCTCTAAAGTGGAAGCACAGAGCGCACAACAGATTGTGGATGCGCTGCAAACCCTGCCCGACGGCACACGCCTGCAAGTCCTCGCGCCCATCATCAAAGGGCGCAAAGGCACACACGAGAAGGTCTTGGAGGACATTCGCAAAGGTGGTTTCGCCCGCGTCCGCGTGGATGGCGAGGTGAAAGACCTGAGCGAAGATATTGCGCTGGATCGCTACGTCATCCACCGCATCGAAGCCGTGATTGACCGCCTGATTATCCGCCACTTTGCCGACCCCGAAGCGGACGAAGCCCGCAGCGCCATCAGCCGCCTGACCGAAGCGGTGGAAACGGCGCTAGAAATCGGCGAAGGTGTGGTCATCATCAACAACCTCAGCACCACTCCGCCGCAGGACATTCTGTACAGCGAACTGCTGGCCTGCGTCAACGGTCACGGCAGCATCCCGGAGATCGAGCCGCGCACCTTCAGTTTCAACACACCCACCGGCGCTTGCCCGGACTGTCAGGGGTTAGGCTTCAAGCTGGAATTTGACCCCGATTTGATCGTCCCCAACCCCGATTTGAGCCTGAATCAGGGTGCGGTGGTCGCCAGCGGCTGGAACTTCGAGGAGGAATCCTCGTGGGGCTACGGCATCATGAAGGGCATGGCGGACGCTTTCAGCTTCAGCATGGATACCCCTTGGAAGCACCTCAAGCCGGAGAATCAGCGGTTGGTGCTGTACGGCACGGGCGGGCAGAAAGTCCGCATCCGTTACGCCAACGCACGCGGCGACTATCGCGAGTACACCACCGCCTTTGAAGGCGTGATGAACAACCTTGCGCGGCGCTACCGCGAAACCAGCTCCGACATGATGCGCGAAGTGATGGAACAACTCATGTCCAAAGTGCCGTGCCAGACCTGCGTGGGCAAGCGCCTGCGTCCAGAGGCGCTGGCGGTCACGGTGGCGGACACGAACATCTACGATGTGACCTTACTGCCCGTGTCCGAACTGGTCGAATGGGTGGACTCACTGCGCGGGCGCAACGGGCGCGAAGCCCTGCTCACCCCCCGCGATCAGGAAATCGCCTACCAGATTTTGAAAGAGATCGAAGCGCGGGTCGGCTTCCTGAACGATGTCGGCCTGAACTACCTCACCCTGTCGCGCTCTGCGGGTTCGCTCAGCGGCGGCGAAGCACAGCGCATCCGCCTCGCCACGCAGATCGGCAGTCGCTTGACGGGCGTGCTGTATGTGCTGGATGAGCCGTCCATCGGCCTGCACCAGCGCGACAACGACAAGCTCATCCGTACCCTGATGGGGATGCGCGACCTCGGCAATACGCTACTCGTGGTGGAGCATGACGAAGAAACTATGCGCTGCGCCGACTGGCTGATTGACCTCGGCCCCGGCGCGGGCGAGTATGGCGGGCGGGTGGTGGCGGAAGGCACGCCGGAAGAAGTGATGCAGATCGAGGAAAGCTTGACCGGAGCCTATCTCTCCGGGCGGCTGCGGATTGATGTGCCAACCGAACGCCGTCCCGGAAACGGCAAGTTCCTGACGGTGCGTGGCGCACGCGAGAACAACCTCAAGAACATCTCCGCCGAAATCCCGCTGGGCAAACTGGTGTGCATCACGGGAGTCAGCGGCAGCGGCAAAAGTTCGCTGATGATTGACATCCTGTACAACCGTCTGGCGCAGGTCATCAACGGCAGCAAAGAGCGCCCCGGCGCACACGATGGCATTGACGGCATTGACCAGATAGACAAGATCATCAACATTGACCAGAGTCCCATCGGGCGCACGCCCCGCAGCAACCCCGGCACGTATACCAAGATGTTCGATGCCATCCGCAGCCTGTTCGCGGAACTACAGGAGAGCAAGATTCGCGGCTACACCACCGGACGCTTCAGCTTCAACGTGAAGGGCGGGCGCTGCGAAAACTGCGAAGGACAGGGGCAACTCAAGATCGAGATGCAGTTCCTGCCGGATATTTACGTGATGTGCGATGTCTGTCATGGCACGCGCTACAACCGCGAAACGCTGCAAGTGAAGTACAAGGGCAAGAGCATCGCGGAAGTGCTGGATATGACCGTGACTGAAGGGCTGGAGTTCTTCGCCAACATTCCGGTCATCTTCAACAAACTGCAAACGCTGGACGCGGTTGGCCTCGGCTACATTCGCATCGGGCAGCCCGCCACCACCCTCAGCGGCGGCGAGGCGCAGCGCATCAAGCTCAGCCGCGAACTATCCAAACGCGCCACCGGGCAAACGCTGTACATCCTCGATGAGCCTTCGACGGGCCTGCACGCCGATGATGTGAAGCGCCTGATTCATGTGTTGCAGCAGTTGGTGGATAACGGCAATACGGTGCTGGTGATCGAGCACAATCTGGACATTATCAAAGTGTCGGACTGGCTGATTGACCTCGGCCCGGAAGGGGGCGACAAAGGCGGGCAAATCATCGCCACCGGAACGCCGGAACAGGTCGCGCAGATCGCGGGCAGCTACACGGGCGAATATCTGCGCCCGTATCTCTCACCCGCCCCGCACCCGCATCACGTCCATTCGTAAACGGCACACGCAAAACAACGCCCCTCGTAGCAGGTTTCGAGGGGCAAGTGTTCTTTCGTAGGGACACGGCGCATATCGTGTCCTGTTGCTTTCCGTAAAAAAGCAAGTGGACACAACGTGCGCTGTGTCCCTACAAATCTTTCTTTTCCGGCTCGGTGTCGCTGTACAGCGACACCAGCGAGTCGGTCATGAGCGCCGACACATAACGCACGGTGGAGATGGCCTTGCCGTAGTTGATATGCGTCGGCCCCAGCACGCCCACCGCGCCGCTGGCCTGCCCCGGTATCCCGTAGCGGCTGAGTACCATGCTGACATGCTTCATCTCGTCCCATCGTCCTTCGCCGCCGATGAACACCTGCACATCATTGGTGATTGGGGTCAGGATTTCGCCCAGCACCATATTCAGGAAGGCGCGTTCTTCCAGCACACGGACAGCTTGTTGCGCCCCTTCGCTGTTCTGGAAGCTCTTGAAAATCTCGCCCAGCCCATCGCGGTAAATCAGCCGCGCCTGATTGCTATCCGCATATTCCATCAGTTCCGCCGCCAGATCAGCCACCTCTCGCTCTAGCAGTTGGAACTGGACACTTTTCAGCCGCAGTTCGTCCGCATTCAGGTTGGCGCACACGCCGTTCAGCCGCGCCGCCACTTCGGTCAGGTGCGATTGCCCCACCGGATCGGTGAGCGTGAGCATCTGCTGATGCACCGCGCCGCCTTGCAGCACCAGCACCATCAACACCAGCCGCCCCTGTATCGAGATCAATTCGACGTGCTTGAACTTGCTGGTTTCGGCAATCGGGGGCGTAACCAGCGCCGCCGCGTTCATGGTGCGTGCCAGCATCGCCGCCACCTGCCGCAGCCATTGTTCTGTCCCCATCGGCGGCCCCTGCATCTTCTCGGAGATGCGACTCTGTTCGATGGTACTCAAATCGCTGCGGTTGACCAGATGCTGCACGAAGTAACGATAGCCGTTTTCAGTAGGGATGCGCCCCGCCGAGGTGTGCGGCTTGGTGATGTACCCCATCTCCTCCAGCGCCGCCATTTCGTTGCGAATTGTCGCCGAACGCACGCCCTGTTCCGGGCTGTCCGCCAGATGCTTACTGCTGACTGGCTCTGGCACACGGCTGTAGGCACGCACAATCTGACCAAGAATTTCTTCCTGTCGTTTGGTAAGTTCTGGTAGATGCGCCGCGTCCATAGTACGTTACACAATCACTCGATAAACCTGCGTTCTGAGGGCTGCTGCTTGCCAGTAGCCACACTCAAATGATAACATGATGGCGCAGGGCGCGTAAAGCACTCAGGAGAACAGAGGATACACATGGGCGACAAGACCTTTGAAGTCAGCATGAGCAATTTCCAGAAGGATGTGCTGGATTCTCAGCAACCG
>CAIVEA010000850.1 GCA_903904765.1 uncultured Chloroflexota bacterium | reverse complement strand
GTGCAGGTGGATCAGCCGTTGAGGGGGCATAGGGTAGGCGGCGTAGACTCGCCACTGTCGCCTGCTATACAATCAGGATGTTCTTATCGCCATCGTTTGTTGTTACCGATGTTTTTGATCGGTTGGAGTACTCATGCCCGACGAACAGCCGAATGCGCCTTTGCCGGAATTGCCAGAAGAACCGACCTCGCTGGATACCAGTCCGATAGATTCGGATGTGCCGTTTCATTTGCCCAAGAGCCGGGATTACTCGGAAGATGATATTCCCACGCCGCCGCAGGTGCGCCCGGTAACGATGGACGTGTGGAATCCATCGCATCCGGCGGACGCGGGCAATATGCCCACCATCCCCGCCGAACCCCACGACCCGGATGCCACGCTGCCCGGTACAGGCGGCTTAGACCCGAATCCTGATTTGCCGCCGGTGCGGGTGGCGGCTTTCAAGGGTGGGCATACCGTCCCGCATGTGGTCACTCAGCAGCAATCGCCTGTGCCAGCCGAGCATGCACGGTATGCGCCGCCCGTCATGCCTGCGCCTCCGGCTACCTCGACCATTCCCGCGCCGCCGCCCGCTGCACCTGTTCGTGCGGGCGGGCAACCGCTGCCGCGCCGCGCCGCCGCCCGTCGCGGGTGTCTGGGGTGTTCGCCCACTTGCCTTGCCATCGTGATTGGTTTTATGGCGATCTTTTGCGGCGGTTCGGCACTACTGGCGCTGGTCGTGACCGCAACGGTTGGGGCGCGAATCGAGAGTCAGTTGCAGGCGCGGGTAGACACCGTTGACGACTACGAACAATTCCAGAGTACGTTTTTCTATGATCGCGTTGGACGGTTGTTATACGAATCGTTCGGAGAGGGACGACGCACGGCTGTCCCCTATAGTGACTTCCCGCAAACGCTGATTGATGCCACCGTCTCCATTGAAGACGACTCGTTCTTCACCAATCCGGGGATTGATGTGGCGGCCACGTTCCGCGCTTTCGCGCAATTCGTGGGGCTGGCGAAGGGTGCAACGGGCGGCAGCACCATCACGCAGCAGTTGGTACGTAATGTGCTGTTCGATTTCCAGTACCGCGCTGAACGCAGTATCCAGCGCAAACTGGAGGAAATCGGACTCGCGCTCATTTTAAACCAGCGTAAATCCAAACAGGATATTCTGGGGCTGTACCTGAACGAAATTTACTACGGCAATCTGGCCTATGGTGCAGAAGCGGCAGCGCAGACTTTCTTCGGCAAGTCGGTGGGTGAACTGACGCTGGGTGAGGCTGCATTGCTGGCTGGCCTTCCACAAGCGCCCGCTGAACTCGATCCGCTAAACCCCGATCCTGTGGTGCAGGCAGCGGTGGATTCGCGCTGGCGCACGGTGCTGGATCGCATGGTGACGCTCGGCAAGATCACCAATGAGGAGCGCAACGACGCGCTGCGGCAGGGGCTGACGTTCGTCAATCCAGAGATTTCGCTCAAAGCGCCGCATTTCACCGTGTACGCGCAGGCGCAGTTGCAGGGGTTGATGGCGGAACTGGGCTACAGCCCCGAACAGATCGCGCGCGGTGGGTTGAAAGTGTATACGACGCTCGATCTGGATGTGAATGATCTGGCGCAGGCCGCCGCCCGCGATCAGGTGGCGCGTTTGGCCGCAAATAATGTGGGGAACGCAGCGGTAGTGGTGCTCAAGCCGCTGACGGGCGAAATCGTGGCGATGGTGGGCAGCGTGGACTACAACAACGATGCGATTGATGGCCGTGTGAATGTGACCACCGCCGTCCGGCAACCGGGCAGCACCATGAAAGCCTTCACCTATTCCGCCGCGATGGAAACCGGACAAACACCGGGGGATGTGATCTGGGACACGCCGACCACCATCGGTATCCCCGGTCAGCCGGGGTACACGCCCAAGAACTACGACGGACGCTTTCACGGGCCAATGAACATGCGAACCGCCCTCGCCAACAGCTACAACATTCCGGCGGTGCAAACGCTGCGGCGCTACGGCGTGGACTACTTGCTCGGCTTGATGCGGCGCTTTGGTGTAGAGAGCCTGAGCACCGATGGCAGCCAGTACGGGCTTTCGCTGACGCTGGGCGGCGGTGAGATGTCGCTGCTGGAACTGACGAATGCTTATGCGGTGTTTGCCAATCAGGGGGCGCATGTGCCGACCACCGCCATTCTGTGCGTGTTGAAAAGCGACGACACTATCCTGTATCAGTACGAGAACGGTTGTCCACGTGGCAACCCGACCGATAAGACGGTCTACCGGGGCGGATATGGGCGGCAGGCGCTCGATCCGCGCATTGCTTTCATCATCAGCGACATCCTGAGCGATAACGTCGCCCGCAGCGAGGCGATGGGCAGTCGCAGCCCGCTTTACACTCCGAACATTGATAGTTCGGTGAAAACAGGCACGACCAACGATTACAAGGATAACTGGACGGTAGGGTTCACCCGCAATCTGGCGGTAGGTGTGTGGGTGGGCAACAGCCGGGGCGAACCGATGATTAATTCGTCCGGTTTGACGGGCGCTGCGCCTATCTGGAACGCGGTGTTCACGAACATCTATGCCAACCCGAACATGATGTCGCAGGATTTCGCCATCAACGGTCAACTCATGCCCGACCAGATGGATCCGCCTTCTGGGGTGTCGCTGCGCGAAATGTGCGATGTACGCTCTCTGCGTGATCCGGCTGCCGACTGCCGCCGGATTAGCGAGTGGATGCTGGATAGTCCAGCGGCAGTGCCGGATGGCGACGGCAACCTGATCTATCCCGCTGCGCCAGCGCCAACCGCTCCCGCCCAGTCTGGGCCGCAGTTGATACAGGTGTCACCGGGGGTGTATCAGGTGCTGGCCTTTCGCCTTGCGCCGGAGATCGCCAGCCTGATTCAGTTCTCGGTAGGCGTGGGGCAGCAGCCACCGCCTACGCCGATCTACTGTCAGGTTCCGGTGGAATTGGCGAGTGCGGCAGTGGGAGCGCAATCGCTTCTGTTCATCGCGCCGCCGCCTGTGCCGGAGGATGCCGTTGCTGCCGAACAATATGCGCGTAGCGCGGGGTTGGCTTATTTGCCGACGATTGCTTGTACACCGGAACTACTGCAAAGTGGCGGCGTGCCGTCTTACGGGCCGGTGGTGACGACAGCCGTGATTACTTCGCCGCAGCCGGGGGCGATTTTGAGCGCCGAAACGCCCATTATCGGCACGGTGCAGTTCACGCCCGATCAGGGCAAGTTCTACAAGGTGGATATCATCGGCGGCAGCTTTGCTGACTGGACGACCATTGGCAGCACGCATGACAATACGGTGCTGAATGGTGTGCTGGAGAACCTATTCGTCCCCGGCTTGCCAGCGGGTAGTTACCGCATTCGCTTGGTGATCGTGGACAATACCGGCGGCTTCCTGCAAGCGCCGTATGAAGTGCCGTTCATGGTGCAGTAGCACAGAAACCTCACCCCTCTTGCCCCCTCTCCGCACGGAGAGGGGAAGCTAAGCGTAGTGCAGCGGGGTGAGGTTAAAATAGGTTAGCAGGTGGACGACACCGGACACTGTTTTACAGGCGGCGAACCGCGTGGCACGCTGTACCGCTGCGAGGTGCAGGCCACTTGCCCGTTGTACAGCGCCTGTACCTGCCAGCTAAAGGCGAACCCGAAGCCTACGGTTTCAACCGTGATATTGGCGGTCAAGTTGGTCTGTCCCGCGCCTGCTGCGAAAGAGGCTACCTGCCCTCCACCTTTTTCATCCTCATTAAAAACGCTTACCACATAGCCTGTTGCGCCGGGGGCAGAATCCCAGAAGAAGGTGTTCTGCCCGAAGCTGAGGCCATCCAGCGGCGAAGTAGCGCGGAAGGACGTACAGTCCACGCCCGTTGTGACCGGTGTTTGTGTGCCTGTGCCGGGCGGCACGGAGGGCATTCCTGTATCCACGCCGCAGGGGATGGTGAGTACCTGCCCGGCGTAAATCAGTTCGGGGTTGGTGATTCCGTTGTCGGTCATAATCGCGCCCATGCTGGTACTGTAACGCAGGCCGATGCGGTACAGATTTTCGCCCCGACTGACGGTGTGAGTGATGGTTGTCCCGAACGGGCATTCGTTGGCGGGCGGGGCAGTAGGCGTGGGTGGCGCACCCATTCCGAGGCGCTCAAACGAGGAGAGGACGATCTGCCCTTCTTCCTGATCGTTCAAATCGCTCGGTTCGGGCGGTGTCCAAGTGCAATCTTTTCCCAATTCCTGATCGTTCGACTGCCCGTCAATGCCGAGTGATTGCGGTTCGGTCAGGCAATGGGTGGTGGAGAATCCTGCTGGAACAAATAGCGGATTCGGACCGTCAGGGTCTAGCGTGATTCCGCCTTCGAGGACGGTGATTTTCATCAGGTTCCCCGGTGGGATGATCTTCATAGTGATGAGCGATCCCATACGGATGTTCGCACCGTTGGCGGTAATGTCCACATGGATATTCTCCGGGCTACGGATGGCCAGTACCGAAGGCGTTTGTGTGCAGGTGGTCTGCCCCGGCCCGGTGCGGAAGTAGAAGGCCTGCATGGGTGCGAGGCCGGATTCGTTGGCGACGGGCAGGCTGTCTATCAGCGGGTTGGGGTTGAGCGTGGCACGTTCCACCCACACGGGCGAACTGCCGTTCACGGGCAAGCGCAAGAATTGTTTGTCGGCGCTCGTTCCGTCGGCGTTCAGTACCGTGCCGGCGCTGATGGCGATGCTGACCGGGCTGGTGGTGTCCGGCGCAGTGTAGGCTGATGTGCTGACCTGCGCGATCACCGTGATCTGCTGTGTAGCTTCGGCAGCGGGTTCGACGGCGTTTTCCACAGTGGCCTCACCGAGTAGCAGAAAGGTGACGGCTTGACCGGGGAGGGTATCTGGCACATTGGCCTGCGCGTTCATCACCGCTACGCCCCATTGACCCAGCCCCAGATCAAGCGGGGCGGTTTGAATAGTGCTGAGGATGTTGAGGGGCGATAGGTCTGCCGGATGCTGGAAGTAACTTTCGGGGACGGCTTGCGAGAAGGTGGCATTCACCTTGTTATAGCCGTAGCAGGCGCTATTGCGTGGCAGATTCGCGCAGTTGTTTCCCACTTGCGATAGTGCCAGTTCGACTAGCGCCGGACAGGCCGCGCCACCCGTTTGCGCCTGTGCGCTGCGCGATGAAGTGGCGAATAGGATGACGGCTACCATCACCGCAGCGAGGGTGATGATGCGTTGAACGGTCATGAGGTTGCTCCCGTCCTTAACACGAACCATTGTTATCAGTATAGTTGAAATGGCTGATGGTTGCTTTGCAGTAAACAAAAACCCGCCAATAAGGCGGGTTTTCGTGTGCCAAGGCCCAGACTTGAACTGGGGACCCATGCATTTTCAGTGCATTGCTCTACCAACTGAGCTACCTTGGCGCGCCGGATTACAGCGTGCCAACAGTATAGCTGAGGCGGTGTACCAGATCAAGACCCGCTTTCTAGAATCCCCCACAGTCTATAGAGCAATTATAGAAGTCTTCTCCATTTTCGCAGATGTAATTTCCGCAGAAGGTATTCGATGTGGACATGGGTTCTGGCACGGGATCGGTGCTGGTATCGCGCTGAATGCTCACGTCACGGATCAAGTTCAGCGGACCAGCTGTGCAAGCGACCTGACCATCTACCAGCGCGTCCACGCTCCATTCCAGCGTATCACCTTCCACATTCGCCAGATTGACGGTGGCGTTGGTGGAACTGGTTGCCTCTGCCCCGAGGGGCGTGTGCAGGACGTAACTGGTCGCGCCGACAGCAGAATCCCAATAGAAAGTAGTGGGTTGTTGACCCCATCCCGCCAGCGGGGATGTCAGCCGGAAACCTTTGCAGATGGCTGCGTTGCCGAGGATAACCACGCCGTTATTCGATTGACCCTGCGAGAACAGTTCCAGCGCCTCTCTGATCTGTTCTTCGGTGGGGACGACGATCGGGTAGTGCAACAGGTTTTCGGGGATTTCTTCTAGCGTTTGCAGCCCTTCGAGTTCTTCCGGCGATAGTTGGCGGAATTCACCCCAATCGCCTGCTAGTGTCTTGCCATCTTCGCTCAGGGGCGCGGTCATGGTGAAGCCTGCCGGGACGTTCACGCCGCCCACCTTCGCTTCGCCGCTGACCACCATCAATTGCACTTTGGGGCCGGGTAGGACGCGCAAGACAATGGTCGAGCCGATAGTGATGTCTGCACCATTGGCATTGATGTTCACCTTCACACTGTTCGGCCCTTGCACCACCAGTAGGGAAGGTGCGTCGTTGCACTGCGGGTCACCGATGGCGGTGCGGAAGTAGAAGGCCTGCATGGGCGAACGGGTTTGCTTGTTGATGACGGGCAGAACGCTGGTGTCGCTCTCGGCGGAAACGACGCTGCTGTTCACCCATGCTGGTCCGCCGCCGAACAGCACACGCAGCCATTGACCATCCTCGCTTTTGCCATCGGCCTGAAGTGCGCTGCCGACAGGCAGGCTGCCGACCACATTACTGCTGACGCTAGGGCCGCTGCGGAGGTTGGCCGCGACACTGGTGGTCAGGTTGATCGGTTCACCGGGCTGGACAGCCTCGTCCGCAGGGACGGCATTCTGCACTTCGGTATCGCCCAGCAGGATAAATGTGACAGCTTGACCGGGTAAGGTGTTGGGGATGTTGGCCTGTACGTTCAGCACTGCAATACCCCAGTAGGCTTTGGCTTCGTCCAGCGGCGCGGTGGCGATGGACTGCAATTGTGCCAGCCCAGCACGGTCAGCGGGGAGGCTGAAGTAGTTCTCCGCAATGTTGCCTGCAAAACTGGCATCCACGCGGTTATAACCGTAGCAGGCGCTATTGCGATCTAGTGCATCGCAATTTTGACCGAGTTCGGTCAATGCCTGTTTGACGAGCGCCGGACATTCGCCTGTATCGCCCTGCGCCAGCCCCAAACTGACAACCGCACTGAGAACAATTAGCACGCCTATGAAAATGAGCAAACGGGTGGTTGGTATACGCATCGTAACGCCCCAAAAAATTACAAGTAGGATTTCTGATTTTGAGTAT
>CAIVEA010000849.1 GCA_903904765.1 uncultured Chloroflexota bacterium | reverse complement strand
GTTTCAAACCTCTGGAATATACCTGCTCGATGTCCATTTCTTGCTGCGGAGTGACGGGGTTAGGGCGGTTCTCCCACGCGGCATCTAGCGCCTGACGGTAGGCGTGGGTGGTCAGCGCCACATAATTCTCATCTTTGTAGCGCCCTTCGATCTTGAAGGTTGAAACGCCAAGCCCTAGCATTTCGGGTATCTGGTGCAGGGTGTACAGATCACCGGGGGAGAGCAGGTAACGCGCATCTCCCAGCGGCTTGAGGACATCATCCACCATCAATTCATAGGGCAGACGGCAGGCTTGGGCGCATTTGCCCCGGTTGGCGCTGCGCCCTCCCCACGCTTCGGACGAGAAACACTGCCCAGAATACGAGACGCACAGCGCCCCATGCACGAAGATTTCGAGTTCGCAGTCGGTTTGTTCGCGGATGGCGCGAATATCCTTGAACGACAGTTCCCGCGCCAGCACCACCCGGCTCACGCCGAACCGCTGCGCCAGCGCCACACCTTCCGCGCTGGTGATGCTCATCTGCGTGCTGCCATGCACGTTCATGGCGGGGGCGATCTGGTGCGCCAACTGCGCGATGCCCACATCCTGCACGATGACCGCATCCGTACCGGCAGCGGCAATCTGCTCGATGGCCTGCACTGCGTCGCGGAGTTCGTCGTCAAACACGAGGGTGTTGAAGGTGACGTAGCCTTTCACGCCGCGTCCGTGCAGGGTACGTATCACATCCGGCAGTTCTGCCAGCGTGAAGCCCACTTTGGCGCGGGCGCTAAAGTGCTTCAAGCCGAAGTAAACCGCGTCCGCACCGGCTTCGATGGCGGCATGAAGCTGCGGCCAGTAGCCAGCGGGACTCATGATTTCGGGCTTGATGGGGGTAATCGGCGTAGTGGTAGTGTGCATAGCGACCCGGATATGGATAGTGATGGTCAGCATTATCTCATATTTGCTGCCCAATCTTCAAAGTTGGTACGGGCGAACCTGCGTTATAGTTACTGGTGGCGTAAGAATTTCACTCCGATGGGATACCTATGAATACCCGGCAGCAACATGCTCTTTTCAACCGTTATCCGCTGGACGGTACGGTGATGATTGGCGGGCAGAGCGCTTCCACGCCGTACCACATCTATGATGGTTCTATCCTGTTCATTGGCGGAACGTGTGATGCGACGGCGGCGCGGCGCTTGCTGGAAGGCGAACAGTTGACCCCGATCCTCGATCAGCAGGGGCGGGCGCTGATGGCGGTCTGGTTGTGCGATTTCACGCAGGGCAATCTGGGGGCACACCACGAATTGCAGATTTCGCTGTTCGCGTCGTTCCTGCCCGTCGCACCTGTGCCTGCACACCCGTTTGCGATTCAACGTTTGCTGATGTTGAATGCGGATGCCATGATGATCTGTCATGGTCTGTGGAACAGTACACCGCTGGTGGTGGACTACAATCGGCAGCATTTAGGGCTGGATGCTCACCTTTCCGAAAGCCAGTACGAACGCTTATCCGCGCCTGCCCGCTGGCGCTTTAGCGTGTGTGACTCCGATTCGGGCGCGGCGCTGGTGGAGGGTGAGGTGGGTGTAGTTACACAACAGGATGGGCGCGTGCTGCTGCATCTGTCGCAGCATCTTGGTCTGCGCGGTCTGTGGCGTATGGTGCGCGATCCGTTTGTGCAGGTGCGGGTGGTGAATACCGTTGGTCTGCCGCTGCCCGAAAACCAGATCGCCCGCACCTTCACCAAGAATGATGGGCAGGTGATACGCCGTTTCGATGGAGCGAGTGATCGTTTGACGATACAACATCCAGCTTACACCACCCTTCAGTTTCACCCGGATTTTGTGCAGCACGGCTCTGGTGTGCGCTTTGTGTATCTCCATCCGGTTCCGTTATCTACACTCAATACACGTTAGGCAAGGTTGGTAAGGGAAGGAATAGAGGATATGGAACTGCCGATTCTGATTTTTGATGGACATAATGATGCGTTGATGAATTATGTGCCCGTCGGCGAGGACAGCATCCACGACTTCATCAGCGGACGCGCGGCGCGGCAGATTGATTTGCCTGCCGCGCACAAAGGTCATCTGGGCGGTGGCCTGTTCGCGGTGTTCATCGAAGATGATGCCAGCATGCACATGATTAGCAACTTCGATCCTTCGCAGGAGTACGTGCTGCCCGCAGTGGAGTTCAATACGGCGCAGCGCATGACGATGGCGATGGTTGCCAACCTGTACCGTATGGAGGCCGCCTCCGGTGGGCAAATGCAGGTGGTACGGGACATTCAGCAGTTGCGGACGTGTTTGGAGCAGGGGGTGTTCGCGGCGGTGTTGCACTTCGAGGGCGCGGAGCAGATTGATACCGATTTTAATGCGCTGGAAGTGTATTACCGGGCCGGGTTGCGTTCGCTGGGGATTGTGTGGAGTCGTCCCACGCCCTTCGGCTATGGTGTACCGTTCAAGTTCCAGCATTCGCCCGATACCGGGCCGGGGCTGACCGATGCGGGGATTGCGCTGGTGAAAGCCTGCAACCAGATGGGAATCATGGTGGATGTATCCCACCTGAACGAAAAAGGTTTCTGGGATGTGGTCAAGCACTCGGATGCGCCGGTGGTCGCCAGTCACTCGAATGCGTGGGAAGTCACACCGCTGACGCGCAACCTGACTGACAAACAGTTGGACGCAATCAAAGAGTCGGGTGGGTTGGTGGGCGTGAATTTTGTCACCATGCTGGCGCGGGAAGATGCCCGCGACGATGCTGACACGCCACTGGAGACGCTCGTCCGGCATGTGGATTATCTGGTGAAACGCATGGGGATTGACCATGTGGGGTTCGGCTCGGATTTCGGTGCGACCACTGTTCCACGCGATTTGTGTGATGCCAGCCGCTACCCGAATTTGGTCGCGGCGCTGCGTCGTGCTGGATACGATGATGCTGCGCTGCGGAAGCTGGGGACGGAGAACTGGCTGCGGGTGCTGGGACAAACGTGGAAGGGGTAGGTCGCTAATTGAAGTGAACCGAGTAGGCGTTTGCTCACTTGAAATCTGCTTGACAAAATCGGCGATTCATGTTTTACTGTATTGAACCGGTTCAAATAACTGGGTTTTTTATGGCTACTATTCGTGATGTTGCTCGACATGCCCGGGTTTCTGTGGGGACAGTTTCCAATGTTCTTAATGGCAGCTCGCTGGTGAAAGATGAGACTCGTCAGCGTGTTTTGAATGCTATCCATGAACTGGATTTTCATCCCACTGCGGCTGCTCGTAGTTTGAGTACCCAGCGAACCAACACTATCGGTATGATACGAAGTGAGTTGCGTCCGCAGAGTAATCGAATTGAGAGCGATCCGATTGTGCTGGATTTGATTGATGGAATCACAAATGCAGCGATTGAGAGCAGTATTGGCCTCACTTTCTGGACGATTCCTGCCGGGCAGCGGGAGATGGAACTTTATAAGCGATTGGTCAATAGTCGTCAGATTGACGGCCTAATCGTCTTTGCGCTGCGGGAACGTGATCCACGCCTTACTTTTCTACATGAACAATCGTTCCCATTTGTGACCTTTGGTCGACTCGATCCTCAGGAAGGGCTGAACTGGATTGATCTGGATGGCGCTTACGGGATTGAACTGGCGGTTCGCCATCTGATTGAACTGGGACACCGCCGAATCGGTTATATTTCGCCACCTCATGAGCAATACCTTGCACAACAACGCTGGCAAGGTTTTGTAAGTGCCATGCAAACCGCCAATCTCCCGATTGATATGCAATTGGTTTTTGAAGGGGACTTTAGCGAAAAATCAGGACAGATCGGGACGCATGTTTTTCTGGATCATCCCCAACCGCCGACGGCGATTATTTGCAACAATGACCGAATGGCTTTTGGAGCGATGCGCTCTATACAATCCCGTAAACTGCTGGTCGGGCAAGATGTTTCGGTGATCGGCTTTGATGATATTGCGCTGGCCCGTTACAGCCACCCGCCGTTGACCACCCTCAGTCAACCCATTCACGATATTGGACGTGCCCTTTACAGCCTGTTGATTGCACTCATAAACCGGGAGCCAATTGACTCGTTAGGCGGCATTTTGTTCAAGCCTGAATTGGTCATTCGTCATTCGACTGGAGTCCCCCGCTAAATTTAGCGTGAAATTGAAACGGTTCAAGTTTGGAGGTGATGTGATCCCTAACTCGCAGATTTGGTTGGTTATGAGAAAGCTAAATTCAGGAGATCAGTCATGAAAACAAAGTTTGTTCTCGCCGTTGTCGTTTTGCTATTCGTCGTCGTTCCGGCTTCGATGGCTCAGGATGTGGTTACCATCAAGTTCTGGCATACCTATAATGAAGTGTCGCCGGAAAATCAGACACTCACTGAAACCTTGATCCCAATGTTTGAAGCCGCCCATCCCAATATCAAGGTGGAATCTGTTCCTTATCCGTATGATGGTTTCCGTCAGGCGCTGCTCACCGCTGCCGCTGGCGGAGAAGGAGCCGATGTTGTCCGTCTGGACATAATCTGGTCACCGGAATTTGCCGCTCAGGGCATTTTGATGAATCTGAGCGAAAAGATGTCGGATTTCCAGACGTATGCTGATGCTGTGTTCCCCGGCCCGCTGTCGACCAACGCCTACAACGGGGCTTATTATGGTCTGCCTCTGGATACGAACACTCGCGTATTCGTATACAATCCTGCTGTCATGCCCAAAGCTCCCGAAACCATTGATGAACTGGCTGCCATGTGCGAAGACCTGCCGGATGGAAGCTTTCTATTCAGCGATGGTGGCACCTACGGATGGGCTTTACTGCCTTGGATTTGGAGCTTCGGTGGCGATGTGACTGATCCTGAGATCAAAGCAGCCACCGGGTATGTGAATGGTGAAAAGACCGTGGCGGCTGTGCAGTTCTTAGCAGATATGGTTCAGAAGGGTTGTTTCTCGGATGGGTTCATCGGCAGCGGACTGGACACATGGGGCGGATATTTCGGCGGTACCATTTCGTCGATGCTGGAAGGCCCGTGGTTCTATCCGACGCAGGAAAGCCAGTATCCCGATTTCAAGGTGGGCGCTGCACTGATGCCTGCTGGCGAAGGTGGTCATATCTCTGTGGTCGGTGGCGAGAACATTGTCGTCGCGGCCAATACGCAGCACCCGGATGAGGCTCTGGAATTTGTACGCTTCACGCAGAGTGAAGCGTATCAATTGGAAATGTCCAAGGTGGGGCAGTTGACCGTTCTGAGCAGCTTGCTCAAGAATGATTACTTCATCAATCATCCCTACTACGGCATTTTCCTTGAGCAGCTTCAGACGGCAAAAGCCCGTACTCCGCATCCTGCCTATACGCAGATTGAAACGGTGCTGGGTGATGCGGCTCAACTGGTATTGCGCGGTGAAATGAGCGCCCAGGACGCGATGGACGCGGCAGCCGAAGAAATAGACGCGCTGCTGGCTGGTAGCTAACCGTTTCTAGACAGGGTGGTCTATGCTCAAGTTGCGTAGACCACCCTGTATCAGTTGGATAGCGAAGGGGATTTGTGATGCGGGACATAATGGTTCAGGATGAGCAGAAGCACAGACCATTTCGTGATCGTGCCAAGCCGTATTATAGCTGGTATGTTCCGTATCTGTTCTTGATTCCGGGTCTGGTGCTGTATTTTCTGTGGACGATCTACCCGCTTTTCTACCAGTTGTACATCAGTTTTTTTGATTGGAAGATCATTCCGGGGCAGGAAAGTAAATTCGTCGGACTTGCGAATTATCAAGCCGCTTTTGCAGACAAGACTTTCTGGTTGGCGATGAGTAACACGGTTGCTTATGCCGTCATCACTGTCATCGGCCAGATGATTGCCGGTTTTGCGGTGGCGGTTCTGGTGAATCGGGTGTTGGTGGGACAACGTTTTTTTCGAACCGTTTATTATCTGCCGGTTGTCACCTCGTGGGTGGTTGTGAGCTTTCTGTTTTTATATCTATTCAGTCCGGGAAATTCCGGGTTGATAAACTATGTGTTAATGCAGTTTGGTGTAATCCAAGAACCGGTGTCGTGGATGGCAAACAGCAGCACTGCATGGATTGC
>CAIVEA010000848.1 GCA_903904765.1 uncultured Chloroflexota bacterium | reverse complement strand
GGCGCTGCTGCAAGATGTCGAGCACGAATTGGAAAAAGCGCGTAGCCGTGTCAAACGCTTAGATACCAGCAAATCCAATTTCATCGCCGTCGCCGCCCACGAACTCCGAACGCCTTTGACACTCATCGAAGGCTACTCCAACATGATCGCCATCTCGGAAAGTGCGGCCAGTGACCCGCAAATGCCCCTGCTGCTAGAAGGAATCAGTGGCGGCACGCTGCGCCTGCGCGAGATCATCAATGACATGATTGATGTATCGCTGCTCGATATGCACATGATGGAATTTCATTTCCAACCGGTGTGGTTAGCTCAAATCGTGCAGGTAGCCGAACGTAGCGCCCTCAAACTAGCTGTTGACCGCGATCTGCGCGTGTATGTGGACTACGAAAGCCTCCCCCGGCAAAGCACCTATGCCGACCCGGATCGCCTGTTGCAAGCCGTCCAGAAAGTGCTGATGAATGCGGTAAAATACACACCTGACGGGGGGCAAATCATCGTCACCAGTCGCGAACTCCCCGGCATCGTTGAAATCATGGTACAGGACACAGGTATCGGGATTGCCGCCGCCAATTTACCCCTCATTTTCGAGCCGTTCTCCGCGCTCGGAGATGCGTCGCTGCATTCCAGCGGCAAAACAAAATTCAAAGGAGGCGGCCCCGGCCTCGGTTTACCGATTGCCAAAGGCATCCTCGAAGCGCATGGCGGCACAATCTGGGCGGAGAGTGATGGCTACGATGACCAGAACTATCCCGGCAGCATCTTTCACATCATGATTCCCATGCACGCCCAACCGCCCGAAGCACCCTTCTGGCCGCGCGGTAACTCCCGGAATGTAGATACCTAACCCATCCCAATCTCCAAGAAAGGCCGCCTAACGGCTCAATCATGCCAAAACCTGCTGAACGCCTTAACAAACTCCCACCGTACTTTTTTGCTGTCATCGGACAACGGCTTCAGGAATTGCAGAAGCAAGGGATTGATATTATCAGTCTCGATATTGGCAGCCCGGACATGCCCCCTCCGCAGGCCGTCATAGATGCCCTCTCGGAATGGGCGAACAAGCCGAACACACACGGTTACACCGGCTACCGGGGTACGCCTTCGTTCCGGCAGGCCGTCGCCCATTACTACGAGCGCCGCTTCGGGGTTCATCTCGACCCCGAAAAAGAAATCCTGCCCCTCATCGGCAGCAAAGAAGGCATCGTCAACCTCAGCATGGCCTATCTGGATCGCGGTGATCTAGCGCTCGTGCCGGACATCAGCTACCCCTCGTATTCGATGGGCGCACGCTTAGCAGGAGGCGACATCCACTGGTTGCCCACCAACGAGAACAACGGCTTTGTGCCATCCTTGCACAACATCCCTCAATCTGTCGCCAATACCGCCAAACTGTTGTGGGTAAATTATCCTAATAACCCGACAGGAGCAACCGTCACCCTTGATGACTACAGCACAATGGTGGATTTCTGCCGCCAGCACGGTATCTTGCTGGCCTCCGACAATCCCTATGTAGATGTGAACTACGATGGCTACAAAGCCAGCAGTGTGCTAGAAGTTCCCAATGCCAAAGACTGCACCATCGAATTTATGTCCCTATCCAAAACCTACAATATGGGCGGGTGGAGGTTGGGCGCAGCCGTTGGCAACGCCGAAGCCATCAAAATCCTCTTGCAGGTCAAGAGCAACGTGGATAGTGGTCATTTCCGCCCCGCTTACGAAGCCGGCGTGGTG
>CAIVEA010000847.1 GCA_903904765.1 uncultured Chloroflexota bacterium | reverse complement strand
TCATGATGCGGTAGACCCGCTGTACGAACTCGGTGCAACCGATACGGCATGGGTGGACTGGATGCTGGGGCAGAAGATGTGGGCAGCCCCCGGCGAACGCTTCTTCTATAACGATGGACAGGCGCATCTGGTGTCCGCCCTTCTGCAACGCGCCACCGGACAGACGGCACTGGAATTCGCGCAGGCCAACCTGTTCACGCCGCTGGGCATCCATGATGTGACGTGGCTTTCCGACCCGCAGGGCGTGACCCGCGCTGCCCGCGATCTGTTCCTGCGCCCGGACGATATGGCGAAGCTCGGCTACCTGTTCGCGCATAATGGCCTGTGGGAAGGCCGCCAGATCGTCCCGTCCGAATGGGTACAGTCCTCCACGCAAGTGGTCATGGAAGCGCCCCAGTACGGCTACTACTGGTGGGTGCAACCGCCGTTAGCCACCCTGCCAGCAGTCTACGCCGCAATGGGCTATGGCGGACAGATGATTAACGTGATTGCCGATCAAGACGTTGTGATGGTGCTGACCGGAGAATACCGCACTTATGGCGATGCGGTGCGCTCGGTGCTGGCGAACGCCATCATCTCGGACGAACCGCTGCCGCCCAACCCGCAGGCTTACGCGCAGTTGCAGAGCAAAATCGCATCGCTGGAAAATCCCCTGCCCGCTGCCATCCCTCCTGTGCCGGAGATTTGCGCTTCGGTCAACGGGAAGATGTACAACTTGCCGGAAAACTCCGAAGGCTGGCTGGCACTGGGGCTGCGCTGTGACGATCAGCAGGCCACGCTGCTGCTGCAAGAGCAAGGCGAGCTGTTGGAAATTCCTATCGGTCTGGACGGGGAATACCAGATCACGAACTATGGTCTGCCACAGCTCAAAGGTTGGATGCGTCCGGTGAACCATGCGCCCGTCGCGGCGCGGGGGAACTGGGGGCGCAACAACACCTTCAGCATCCTCCTGCGCGATCTGCTGGGGATGCAGGAGATCGAGGTGGTGCTGCGCTTCAAGGACGGCCTGCAAGTTCGCCTGTTTGAGCATTACGCGAATGCCGCCAACGTCCCGTTCTACCTCGACCTCAGCGGCACGGAAATCGTGCCAACGTAGGTATGGAGAGAGCCATCGCAACGATTTTTGGGGCAGAAAAGAGGGCTGGCACGCCAACCAGCCCCTACGAAATTGCATATTCCCCCGTTTTGCTCCCCTTTGGGAAATGGAACGGGGGATAGGGATACACACGTAGGCGAACACAGCGCAGGCTATGCCCCTACGAAGAAAAACACACTCACCGATACGACGGAGACTTACTCCGCCACTACCGGATTGCTGAGCGTGCCGAGCTTCTCGATGGTGATGTTCACCACATCGCCGGGGCGCATGTAGCGTTTGGGGTTGCGCGCCATGCCCACACCGGGGGGCGTTCCGGTGGAAACCACATCGCCCGGTTGCAGCGTCATGACCTCGGTCAGCGCCTCCACCAGTTGCGGAACGCCGAAGATCAGCTTGTTGGTATTGGAGTTTTGCAGCGTTTCACCGTTGATGGTCAGGCTGATCGCCAGATTGCCGGGGTCGCCCACTTCGTCGCTCGTCACCAGCGCCGGCCCCATCGGAGCAAAGGTGTCGAAGGTCTTGCCCATCGTCCACTGGCTGATGCGCGTCTGATAGTCGCGGGCACTCACATCGTTGATGGGCATATAGCCGGCGATATATTCCAGCGCGTTGGCGGCGGAGACATGGCGGGCGGTCTTGCCGATGACGAAACCGAGTTCGGCCTCGTAGTCCACTTCGTTGCTCACGCGGGGCAGCACGATATTCTCGCCCGTTGCGATGACGGTGTTGGAATATTTGGAGAACACAATCGGGAACTTGGGAATCGGCTGTCCGGTTTCGGCGGCGTGGTCGCTGTAGTTCAGGCCGATGCAGATGATCTTGTCGGGGTGCGGCACGGGCGCGAGGAGCTTGACATCTGCCAGCGCAATCGTCTGCGACGAACCCGCCGCCTGACGCGCCGCTGCCAGCGCCGCTTCGCCGCCGCGCAGCAATCCGATCATATCGCCCGGCAGAGACGGGGCGACCTGACTGAAATCCACGACGCGATCTGCGCCCACCAGTGCGCCAATGCGCGTCGAACCGTTGTAAACAAACGTGACCAGTTTCATGAGGAACTCCGTTCTAATTCATCAACCACAAATAAGGCTGCTCGACAAACTGCTTAACCCGCTGCAAGAACCGCGCTGCCGGAGCGCCGTCCACCAAGCGGTGATCGAACGTGAGACTGAGGAACATCATCTGACGGATAGCGACGCGCTCTGCTTCGGCATCCACCACCACCTGCTTGGCGACGATGCGCCCCACGCCCAGAATCGCGCACTGCGGCAGGTTGATGATGGGCGTAAACGCATCAATCTCGTACATGCCGAGGTTGGTGAGAGTGAACGTGCCGCCGCCCAGATCATCGGGGCGCACCGTGCCGTTCCGCACCTGTTCGATCAGCGCCGCGCTCTCCGCCGCGATCTGGCGCACGCTCTTGCTGCTCACATCGCGCACCACTGGCACAAACAGGCCGCGCTCGGTATCCACCGCGAAGCCGATGTGCGCGGCGGCGGAAGTCACAATCGAATCGCCCTCGAAACGCGCATTCAACTGCGGGTGTTCGCGCAGGGCTTCCGCCACCAGTTTCGCCAGCAGGTCATTATACCCGGGGACGGGACGACCATCTTTCAGTCCAGCGGCCTTCAACCCCTGCCGCAGCTTGACCAGTTCCGTCGCGTCCACTTCGGTGGTCAGCGTGACGGGCACGGCGGTGTGGGCGCTGGCGGACATGCGCTCCGCGATCACCTGCCGCAGGCGTGGAATCGGGGTGCGGGTGTCGCCAGCAGCGGGGGCGCTGACGGGCGCAGGTGCGGGTGCGGAATGCGCCGCTTTTTCGACATGCTCACGGGTGATGCGCTGACCGGGCATCTGCGCCGCCAGCGCCGCCACATCCACGCCCAGTTCACCCGCAGCACGGCGGGCGACAGGCGAGATTTGCACCGCAGGCGCGGCGGCAGCGGCGGCGCGTACATCACGCTCCACGATGCGTCCGGTGCGCCCGCTACCCTGTAGCGTCGTCCAGTCCACGCCCAGTTCCGCTGCCACACGCCTAGCACGCGGGCTGATGGTCGGCATATTGCCCGCAGATGCAAGTGCAGCCACAACCGCTGCTACAGGTGCAGCAGGGGCGGGCGCAACGGGTGCAGATTGCACAGGCGCGGCGGGCGCAGGTGCAGACTCGCCGGGGAGGGCTTCGCCGGGTTGCAGGATGTAGGCCAGCAGCGTCCCCACCGGCAGCAGTTTGCCACGCACATCCGAACCGGGCGGGATGCGGAAAATGCCCGTCTCGAAACACTC
>CAIVEA010000846.1 GCA_903904765.1 uncultured Chloroflexota bacterium | reverse complement strand
TCCTATTCAACATCATGAACGAAATACGCGGGGACTTCTGGAAGCCTGAAGTCATCGAGGACGAGTACGCGCATCCCATTGGCAGGATTGCCCGCCGTCCCGTCCGCAGTTTCAAAGACCGGATTGCGCGTCTGGATTCTGCGCTATCACAAGCTGAAGTAGTCATCGAAAACCATCAACGTCTACTCGGTTTCGAGTTAGAAATGCGTTCAATGCGCCTCTCCTTCCGCGATTGGGGACAACTGGTGAACGAAGATCAGTTGAAGCAGTACGGCGTGGGGATTATCTTTGATCGAGACTATGCAGATCGCATCGAAGCGCATCAACGTCTTGAAATTCGATAGATGATTCCCCACCTGCGCGGGCGGTTGCTGATCTCGTATACGTTGCTGCTGCTCATCACGCTGGCGGTCATGACGGCTGCCCTCATCCTGTTCCTGTTCGCGCAGCCGCCGTCGCCCATGCCCACCTACGAACGCTTGGGCTTCGTCACCAGTGATGTCATCAGTGCCACCGGATTGAACGCCGCCTCCCGCCCCTCGCTCACAGCCTTACGCACCCTCGCCAATCAAATGACGCAACTGGCGACGGAGAACAACGTGCGCCTGCTGCTGGTCAACATGCAAACCGGACGCATCCTGTACGACAGCGCCGGACGGCTTCAACGCGGTGATTCGCTCCAGACCGAGGTGGAAACTTTCACCGGATCGGTGTATTTGCAGCGGGCGCTGGCGCGGCTAGAGCCGGTGTTTGGTCACTTCAGCGATTCGGACGGCACATGGTTATTCAGCGGCGTGGCAGTGGTGCGGCAGGGGACGGAAACCAACGCACTCCTCACCGCCGATCATCAGCCGCAGCAAACGCTGTCCGCTGTGCTGGAAGCCTTCCTGCGCGATCTGGCGCTGCCGCTGTGTCAGGCGGCGCTCATCGGCCTGCTGGTGTCGGCGCTGCTGGCGGCACTCATCAGTCGCGGGCTGGTGCGCGGGCTGGAGGCGCTGGAACGCGGTGCGGCAGCCGTCGCAAGTGGCGAAAGCGGGGTGACGATCCCCGAAGAAGGCCCGCGTGAACTGCGAACTGTCGCTGCCGCCTTCAACCGTATGACCGCACAGGTGCAGGATACGCAGCAGGCACAGCGCGATTTCGTCGCCAACGTCTCGCACGATCTCAAAACCCCGCTGACCTCGATTCAGGGCTATTCGCAGGCCATCATGGATGGCGCAGCCAAAGACCCGGCGCGGGCGGCGGGCATCATCCACGAAGAAGCAGCGCGCATGAACCGCATGGTGACGGAACTGACCGATCTCGCCCGTTTGCAGGCGGGGCGGCTTTCGATGCACAGCGCCCCGGTGGATATGGGGCAACTGACGGCGGTCATCGGCGAACGGGTGGCGGTGCTGGCGCGGGACAAATCCATCACGCTGCACGTCGCCGCCGCGCCGCTGCCGCCGATTGCGGGGGATGGTGATCGGCTGGCGCAGGTACTCACCAATCTGACGGGCAACGCCATCAAATATACGCCCGCAGGCGGCGAGGTGTGGCTGTCGGCAACTATTGAGTCAGGCGGGGTGGTGGTCACAGTGCGCGATACGGGCATCGGCCTCGCGCCGGAAGAACTGCCGCGCATCTTCGAGCGTTTCTATCAGGTGGACAAGGCGCGAGGCCCCAAGCGCGGCACGGGGTTAGGGCTGGCGATCACGCAGGAGATCGTGCAGGCGCACGGCGGGCGCATCAGCGTTCACAGCGACGGTTTGGGCAAAGGCAGCACCTTCCGCGTGTGGCTGCCGTCGCCGCAGGTCAGCACTCTCGTCCGGCGGCGTTAGCGCCTGCGGGCGATCACCACCCCCGCCGCCCACAGCAGCCATGCCGCCGCGCCGAACACCAGCACCCCCGGCCACCATGCCGGTTGATAGGCGAACGTCACGCGGCTCTCGCCTTCGGGCAGGCGCAGAGCGCGGAACAGCCCATCAGCACGCACAATCGCCGCCGGAGACTCGTTCACTGTTGCCTGCCAGCCGGGGTAATCGGCATCCGTCAGCACCAGCCACCCGCCCTGCGGGGCGCTCACCGTCAGTTCGATCTGTTCCGGCGCATAGCGGGTGATCGTGACTGTGCCCGCGCCGCCTGTCGCCCCTGCGTCCGCACCCATCAGCACAACCGTTTGCGCCGGGTCGAAGGCCGGATCGCGCAGCAGGTCTATCACGGCGGCCTCGTTCGCGGCGCTCACCGCCTGCGGCACGACGAAAGCACGGGGCAGCACATTCAGGTTTTCGTACAGCTTGATGTCGCTGGAGAGGATGCGCCGCCACGCGCCCAGCGTCACCTGCTGGAAATCCCCCGTGCGCGTATCCACCAGCGTCAGCGCCCCCAGCGTTTGTGCGGCCTGCGCCGTCACGTCCACTTGCTGCGGGGTGCGGGCATCCGGCAGCGGGTAACGGACGCGCCAGAACGCCTGCGCCGCCTCCGCCTCGCCATCGGGCAGGAGCGCAGCCTGCGTCCCATCGGCGAAAGTCACGCGCAGCGCAGGTGCGTCTGCCGAGTCGAGCAACAGGTCGAGCGCGGTGGCCTCGAAGGGCGGGGTATCCGTGACGATGCTCAAAGGTTGCCCCGCCACGAGCGCCTGCGGCAGCGCCAGATCGTAAGCCACGCCCTCGAACCACACATCTCCGGTCTTATCCACTGCCAGATAGCGCATGTTGGTCAGGTTCAGCCAGCGCAGTTCCGGCAGGCACGCGCCCCGACACGCGGGCAGCGCCAGCCGTTCGCGCAGGCGACCATCCAGCGCCGCATCTTCGCCCGCTGGCACCAGCAAGCGGCTAAAGGCGGCATACGAATCACTCGGTAATAAACCACCATCGAAGCCGTCTATGCTGGGGATGTTCCATACCAGCGACAGGTTAGGCGCGGCGATTTCGCGCATTTTGGTGGCGACCAGCGCCGTGCGCGTGGCAATCTCCGACATGCCCAGCGATTGGTAGCGCAGATTCAGCCGATCGGCATCGCCGGGGTCAAATTCCAGCGGGGAGATGCCGAGGTAGCGTCCGGGCGGAGTTTGCGCGGCGGTTTCGGCGCGGAGCTGATTGAGCGTAAAACGCGGGGCGCTGTACACATCCTCCGGCACAACCTGATTGTAAGCCAGCGTGTGCGCCGCCGCGAACAACTCCACACCCGCCGCCAGCGTCAGCAGCAGCGGCACAGGTTTGCGCCCCGCCCACCGCGCCCCCAGCAGCAGCACAACCAGCGCCGCGCCCCATGCCAGCAGCGTCCGCAGGGTGGGCAGCGCCGGCCCGACAATATCCTCGGCGGCGCGATCGGCGAGGAAGGCGGTAGCGGCCAGCGCCAGCAGCAGCGCCGCCGTCCCTACCAGCACCCGCCGCGATGGGGGACGCGCAATCAGTGATTGCAGCCCCGCCCCCGCCAACACCGCCCCCGCCAGCGCCAGCAGCGCCAGCCAGCGTGCCGGCACACGGAAAAAGCCGAAACCGGGCAGAT